>CAIODK010000175.1 GCA_903856995.1 uncultured Burkholderiales bacterium | reverse complement strand
GCTTGCTGAACTCGCCGCCCAGAATCTCTTCCCAGTTAGGACCCCATTCGATCTTCTGCATGCGTTTGCGCCGATTGAGCCGGTAACTTGAACTCGTGACCCAAACCAATTTGTGTGTCTGCGGCTTTGCGTTGCAGCAGTTGCGCGGTCATCATGTGGGTGTAGGCGACTTTGGCACTGTCGGACCAGTCAGCCCATTCTTCGCGCAAAGTTTTGATGTGAGCGCGTAGAAAATTGTCAAGCTCGGGCTCTTCTAGTTCGTGCTTGATGGTTTCCTTGGCTTTGTCCAAGAACGGTTGAATCTCATCGGGCTCTGTTGCAGCAGCCGTCGGTGTGACGGACGCAACCACTTGATCGGGCACTTTTGGGGTGTTCGTTGCCGTATCTTCTGGCGCTGGTGGGGTTTTGTCGTCCATCGATTTCTTTGAGAGTTGTTCGATTTTAATACCTAGGGTGCTGGCCGAGATAGGCATTCCAAAGAAAATGGAGACGCACTTATGCCGTTGCTTACCGCATCAAGCCTGCGTGTCGATCAAGTGCAAGCCATCTGTGTGATGAAGTCGTGGTGGGTGATCGTTATGACTCGGGCGAGACCCGATCGGCGCGGCATTGATCAGCTTGGTCTTGATCTCCCGAACCACCTGCTGGGCGAGATAAATGCTTCCCGCATCAAGTGCTTTGGAGAGTCGCGTGAACTGAACGTCAGCCAAAAATGTCCGATCGAAGTTCATCAAACTCTTGAAGGCAAGTTTGGATGCCTCTAGATTGCCGTTTTCGACCGCATCAAACACCGCCAACATTTTTTGGCGACGCTGCTGTTGTCTATCTTGCGGCGAACTACCGAGCCCTCCATAGCTTCCAGGATGGGCATTCACGCGCAGCATATTCGTGGTATCCATAGATGACTCCTTCACGATCTCTCTGGGCCGATGCTGAAAACTCAATACAAATTGAATGTCAAGAAATCGCCCCATTGACGATCAGCATGCATAACGCATGCCATTCAGGAAGCGGCAATTGTTTGCCGTTCAGCGTCCATTGCACTTAATCCGCGTGTGATGTAAGGTGAGACGAACCTGTCCACTGCGAGATCTTATGCAAAACTTAATGATGAGTGCTGTTCAAGGTGATGGAGATGCCGCCTTTCAGGTCGGATACATCTATGAAACCGGAGAGGGCGTACCCCAGAACGAAAAAGAGGCGATCCGTTGGTACACGATGGGTGCGAACCATGGGAATAAACAGGCGCAGTACAACCTAGCCGTCATGCTGGAGGACGGTCGAGGTGAACCCGTCAACCTGCGAAAGGCGTTTCACTGGTATGAAAAAGCGGCCGAACAGGGGGAGTGGGCCGCGCAATATAACCTTGGACTTTTTTTAATCAATGGCATGGGGTGTGACATTGATTTGACGCTTGCGCACATGTGGTTCACTGTCGCCTCGCAACAAGGTGATTCGGAGGCAATTCATAACCGCAACACGGTATCAAAGCACCTTAGCCCTGAGCAGCTGGCGATATCCAAACAATGGGTCATAGATTGGGGCAACCGTCCATGGAAGAAGACCTAAAGGCCGACCCTACGAGGCTGAGCGTTGTTGCTTACTTGGGCGCGTGATTCAGCTTGTTTTTGGCATCTTCAAGCTCTAGCTTAAGTAATCGCATTTGCTCACTCTGAGCCTCACGATGCGTGTCAAAATTTTCGAGCATGACAAAGCTGTCTGCAGGTAGCAGACCCAATGCTTCATGAGAGATTGTTTCAAAACGATTGTTTCTCTCAATCACATACCAAGTATTTTGGAAGTTCATTCGTTCGCCAACAGGTTGAATGTATTAAATGCCTTCATCAGCGCCTCTCGACCT
>CAIODK010000174.1 GCA_903856995.1 uncultured Burkholderiales bacterium | reverse complement strand
TTGCCGCATCCCGAAAGTGTTTGGGCCCTCATTGCCCAAGGTGACGAAGTCTTGGACTGGCGCGAAATGTCAGCCCGCTACGCAGGATCCCACCAAGTGGTGATGGCGGGTGGCGACCATGCCATCAGCGACTTCCAGACCTACCTGCCACAGGTGCTGGAATTTCTAGATTTACAGCCGGCGGCTTGAGCCGCGCGTGGGACAATTACTGTTATGTACGCATTGTTTGAAGAAGCTGGAAAATTCCAGACGGGCCGCATCCTCTCCGAAGCGGAAAGCTCAGCCCAAATCGAGTTGGAATCTGGCAAACGGGTGAAGGTCAAGGCCGCCAATTTGCTGATTAAGTTTGAAAAACCCTCGCCCGCAGATCTGATGCGTGACGCGCTCGCCTTGAGCGCCACCATCGAACTCGATTTGGCTTGGGAATTTGCCCCCGAAGATGAGTTCGGCTTTGCCGATCTCGCCCGCGAATACTTCACCGCTCAAGCCACGCTGACCGAACAAACCGCCGCCTTGCTTCGGCTCTATGAAGCGCCGCACTACTTTCGTCGCGCCGGCAAAGGTCGTTTCAAAAAGGCCTCTGCCGAAGTGATCGCTCAAGCACTGGCCGGGATTGAAAAGAAAAAACAAATCCAAGCGTTGATCGATAGCTGGGCGGCAGACCTGAGCCAAGGCACTTGCCCCGAGCCTATTCAGACGCAGCTCTACAAAATCTTGTTCAGGCCCGACAAAAACGCACCCGAATACAAAGCAGTGGTCGAAGCCGCGCGCGCCACCCACACCGCGCCTCTGGCCTTGCTGCAAAAAGCTGGGGCCATCAATTCCGCCTACCAGTTCCATTGGCAGCGTTTTTTGTTTGACAACTTCCCCAAGGGCACCAGCTTTCCAGCGTTGCAAGCGCCTGCCATTGCGGACGCATTGCCACTGGCCAACGTGCAGGCCTATTCAATTGATGACTCGCAAACCACCGAGATTGACGACGCCTTGTCTGTCCAAGGTTTAGGGACAGGCACGGTCACGCTGGGTATTCATATTGCCGCACCTGCCTTGGCACTGACACCGGGTAGCCCGATTGATCAGCTGGGCCGTCACCGCTTGTCCACCGTCTACATGCCTGGCTACAAGATCACCATGCTGCCCGACGAGGTGGTGCAAACCTACACCTTGCAAGAAGGGCGCGATTGCCCTGCTGTGTCGTTGTACGTTACGTTTGACGAAGCCACACTCGCCCTTCAGAAAACCGAAACCCGCGTGGAGCGCGTGCCTATTGCCGCCAACTTGCGTCATGACCAGCTCGACGCCATCGTCACCGAAGCATGGCTCAAGGATGACAGCTTCACGCACGCCGCTGGTGTGCAAGAACCCGCCATGCCACGCGCGCAACTCGCATTCATGTTCCGCTTGGCCCAGCACCTCAAAGCCCAACGCGAAGTGGTGCGTGGCAAGCCAGAAAACTTCAACCGCCCCGACTACAACTTCCGCCTCGTCGGCAGCAACGGCTCCGAACCCACGGGACATGAGCAAGTGCAAATCAGCATCCGCCAACGTGGTGCACCCCTAGACTTGATGGTGGCCGAGGCCATGATCTTGGCCAACAGCACCTGGGGCAACTGGATGGCCGAACTCGGTGTGCCTGGCATCTACCGAAGTCAAGCCAGCTTGCTGCCGGGCGTCAAGGTGCGCATGGGCACCAAGGCATTGCCGCACGCCGGCATTGGGGTGCCCAGCTATGCGTGGAGCACCTCGCCTTTGCGCCGCTACACCGACTTGGTCAACCAATGGCAAATCATTGCCTGCGCCAAGCACGGTAGCACTGCGGCATTGGCCGCGCCGTTCAAACCTAAAGATGCAGAATTGTTCTCGATCATCTCTGCATTTGAAGGCGCTTACAGTGCCTACAACGTCTACCAAAACGGCATGGAACGTTTTTGGACCTTGCAATATTTGAAGCAACACAACATCACCGAGCTCAGCGCGACGGTGTTCAAAGTGTTCCCAGGCCAACCGCCCATGGCACGCGCAGATGACTTGCCATTGGTGTTGCCCGTCTTCGGTGCGGGCGACTTGCAGCGTGGCACACACGTGCAACTCCGTCTGAGTGACATCGACGACATCACCCTCGACATCAGCGGTCAATTACTGCACGTCTTAGAAGTTGATGCGCCCTCCAGTGCTGAACAAGCCGACATGGTGGACGATGAAGACGACAGCCCTGCAGGCCCTATCTCACTGGCAATGGATGTGAATGAGGCACAAGCACCGGAGGTAAATGCGGCGTGATGCTCTCGCGTTTTTCATGGGTCAAGTGGTCGACGCTACAAAAAGCGTTGTTCATCTCGCTCGTCGTTCACGGCGCCTTGCTCACCCTGCGTTTGGCGGCGCCCGAGCGCTTCGACCGTTTGTTCAGCGATACGCCGTTGGATGTGATTTTGGTTAACACCAGCGCGAAGGCTGATGCCCCAGACAACGCACAAGCCTTGGCGCAAACCCAACTCGCCGGCGGTGGCGACCTCAAAAGTGGTCGAGCTGCATCCCCCTTACCCACAGCAGCCAACACCGCGCTCGGTGACATGGCCGAGTCCATGCAACGCCAACTGGCGGCGATGCGTAAAGAACAATCGCTGCTGCTGGCCCAAGTCAAAAATGTTCTCGCCCAACTGCCACCACCCCAGCCACAAAAAACACAAATAGAGCAAGACGAGGTCGAACAAAAGCGTCGCCAATTGCTCAAACTCTTGGCCGAGATCGAAGAGCGCATTAACCAAGACAACGCACGACCTCGCAAACACTACGTGAGCCCCGCCACCAAACAAGTGGCCTACGCGCTGTATTACGATGCCCTGCGCCGCAAGATTGAAGAGCGTGGCACGCGGTACTTCCCCACCAACAACGGTGGGCAAAAGCTCTATGGCGAGTTGACCATGATCATCACCGTTAACACCGATGGGCGCGTGCTGGCCACCGAAGTGGTACAAGGGTCAGGTCAAG
>CAIODK010000173.1 GCA_903856995.1 uncultured Burkholderiales bacterium | reverse complement strand
TCTTCAATCTGCGGGCTTTTTTCCTGTCATAATCAAAACTGAGTTCACCTTGCTGCTCATCAGGCGGCTTGGCTCCCCATCAGGGCTTGAACTCCGGTCCAGAGGTATTTCACACCTCGCCCCGACCTCCCCCCCAATTTTTTAACGAACTCCCCTCTGGAGTCCCAAGATGCATCTGAACGAACTCAAGGCACTGCACGTGTCCGAAGTGCTGAAACAAGCCGAAGAACTCGAAATCGAAAACACAGGCCGCATGCGTAAGCAAGAGCTGATGTTTGCCATCATCAAAAAGCGCGCCCGCGCCGGCGAACAAGTGTTTGCCGACGGCGTATTGGAAATCTTGCCCGATGGCTTTGGCTTCTTGCGTAGCCCCGACACCAGCTACACCGCGTCAACAGATGACATCTACATCAGCCCCAGCCAAGTTCGCCGTTTTAACTTGCACACCGGCGACATGATTGAAGGCGAAGTGCGTATCCCCAAAGATGGTGAACGCTACTTTGCACTGACCAAGCTCGACCAAGTCAACGGCGACCTGCCAGAAAACAACAAACACAAGGTCATGTTCGAGAACTTGACCCCACTGTTCCCTCGCGAACAGATGAAGCTCGAGAGCGAGACCAAGGGTGATGAAAACATCACCGGCCGCATCATCGACATCATTGCCCCCATCGGCAAAGGCCAACGGGCCTTGATCGTCGCGCCACCCAAGAGCGGCAAGACCGTGATGATGCAGCACATCGCCCACTCCATTGCAGCCAACTACCCTGACAGCCACATGATGGTTTTATTGGTAGACGAGCGCCCTGAAGAGGTGACTGAAATGCAGCGCTCGGTCAAAGCCGAAGTGATTGCATCCACCTTTGACGAACCCGCTGCACGTCACGTGCACGTGGCTGAAATGGTGATCGAACGCGCCAAGCGTTTGGTGGAACTGAAGAAAGATGTGATCATCTTGCTTGACTCCATCACCCGCCTCGCCCGCGCCTACAACAACGTAGTGCCCTCGTCGGGCAAAGTGTTGTCGGGTGGTGTGGACTCCAACGCCTTGCAACGCCCCAAGCGCTTCTTTGGTGCGGCCCGCAAAGTGGAAGAAGGTGGTTCACTCACCATCATCGCAACTGCGTTGGTTGACACCGGCAGCCGCATGGACGAAGTGATTTTTGAAGAATTCAAAGGCACGGGCAACTGCGAAATTCACCTCGACCGCCGCTTGTACGAAAAGCGCGTGTTCCCAGCCATTCAACTCAACCGCAGCGGCACACGCCGCGAAGAGCTGTTGCTGCCACCCGAGATCTTGTCAAAGACCCGCATCCTGCGCCAGTTCATGTACAACATGGACGAAATCGAATCCATGGAAATGGTTTTGAAGAGCATGAAGGCGACCAAGTCAAACGTCGAGTTCTTCGACATGATGCGTCGCGGCGGTTAACCCGCCCTCGCTACCGCACGATTGACAGCACTCTTAATAGCACTGAGAATAGCGTCATTCCAAATTTTAGCCAATTTGCCATGACACAACTCACAGCCAACGACCTCAAAGTGCGCGGCATCGCAGCCATTGAATCCGTGCTGGCCGAACACACGGAGGCCACCATCTCGGTGCGCGGCAAAGATCGGTTTGTGGTGATGGACATGGCGCAATACCACCACCTTCGTGAGTGCGAGCTTGAAGCCGCGCTGATGCAAAGCAAGGCCGACCTTGTAGCCGGTCGCGCGGTGCAAGAAAGTGCACAAGCACACATGACGCGCTTAGACGCTTTACTTAACGACACAGCCGCAGACTAAGGCATGTCCTACACGCTGGTCATCACCGATAGCTACATACGTCGGACGGTGCGTTTTCTCAAACAACATCCCGAACTGCGCAACCCTTATGCCAAAGCATTGGGGCTGCTTGAACTCAACCCACACCACCCGTCTCTGCGTTTGCACGCCCTGTCGGGTCGGCTGGGTGGGTTGCATTCGGTGTCGATCAACCTGTCGTACCGCATAACGCTAGAGCTAATCATTCAAAACCAGCAAATCATCCTCATCAACGTCGGCGATCACGACACGGTGTATTGACTCACGGTCAATTCGGGACCAAAAACTCCCGACTGATACTCGCGCCAATTTCATTCACGCGATCTAAGAACTGCGTGAGGTAGGCATGCAATCCATTGGCCAAGATTTCTTCAATGCGGCTGAACTCCATCTCTGAGCAAAGCTTGCCTGCACGGCGATAGCTGTCGAGCGAGCGGTCGTCCGACACCATCGAGATGTTGTTGACCACCTCGTTCAAGCACGCATGCAAGGAGCGAGGCATGTCGGCACGCAGTATCAGCAACTCGGCCACACGTTCGGGGTGAATCACATCGCGGTAGACCTTGCGGTAAATCTCAAAGCCCGACACGCTGCGCAAAATCGCGCTCCAGTGGTAGAAGTCGTGTTGCTGCGCTTTCTCGCTGCCATCGGTAAACAAGTCACCATGCACGGCATGGAACTTCACATCCACCAAGCGCGCGGTGTTGTCAGCACGCTCAAGGAAGGTTCCCAAGCGCATGAAGTGCAAGGCCTCGTCCATCAGCATCGTGCCTACGGTCACGCCGCGTGAGAGGTGCGAGCGGAACTTGACCCATTCAAAGAACTCGCCTGGGTCCGCCTCAAAGCCACCGCTCTTGAGCATGCGCTTGAGCTCTAGCCACGTTTGGTTTTGCGTCTCCCACACTTCGGTGGTCAGGCTGCCGCGGACAGCGCGTGCGTTCTCACGCGCAGCGCGCAAACAAGAAATGATGGAGGATGGGTTGTCCTCATCCTTCACCATGAACTCCATCACGCGTTGCGGCGTGATGTCACCGTGGCGCGCTTGGTAAGCGGGCAGCAACTCGCTGATGGACAGCAAGCCTTCCCAACCCAGCAGCGCCACTTCGGCAGACTGTGGCAACAAAGAGGTTTGGTAGTTCACGTCCAGCAGGCGTGCGGTATTCTCGGCCCGCTCGGTATAGCGGGACATCCAAAACAGGTGGTCAGCGGTGCGGCTCAGCATAATTAAACCTCAAGAATCCATGTGTCTTTGGTGCCGCCGCCTTGAGACGAGTTCACCACCAGTGAGCCTTCTTTCAACGCCACGCGGGTCAAACCGCCGGGCACCATTTGCACGGTCTTACCGCTCAACACGAAGGGGCGCAAATCAATGTGGCGAGGCGCGATGCCGCTTTCAACATACGTGGGGCAGCTCGACAAGCTCAAGGTGGGCTGCGAGATGTAGCCCTCGGGCTTGGCCAACAACACTTGCCGAAACTCTTCAATCTCCGCCTTGGTCGCCGCAGGTCCGACCAACATGCCGTAACCACCAGCACCGTGCACCTCTTTGACCACCAGCTCGTTCAAGTGCGCCAGCGTGTAGTCAAGGTCTTCTTTCTTGCGGCATTGAAAAGTGGGCACGTTGTTGAGGATGGGTTTCTCGCCCAGATAAAACTCAATCATTTGCGGCACGTAGGGGTAGATCGACTTGTCATCGGCAATGCCCGTGCCCACCGCGTTGCAAATGTTCACATGGCCTGCGCGGTATGCGTCCATCAAACCGGCGCAGCCGAGGGTCGAGGTTGATCGGAACACGTGAGGGTCTAAGAAGTCATCGTCCACGCGGCGGTAGATCACGTCCACGCGTTTCGGTCCGCGCGTGGTGCGCATGTAGACAAAGCTGTCTTTCACAAACAGGTCTTGGCCTTCCACTAACTCCACCCCCATTTGCTGCGCCAAGAAGGCGTGTTCAAAGTAGGCGCTGTTGTACATGCCGGGGGTCAGCACCACCACGGTCGGGTCATCGGTGGTGGATGGGCTGCTGGCACGCAAGGTCTCCAGCAACAAGTCGGGGTAATGCGCCACGGGGGCGATGCGGTGTTGACTGAACAACTCTGGGAAGAGTCGCATCATCATCTTGCGGTCTTCCAGCATGTAGCTCACGCCGCTGGGCACGCGCAGGTTGTCTTCGAGCACGTAGTACTCGCCGTTGCCTTGGGCATCGGGCGCACGCACGATGTCAATGCCGCTGATTTGCGAATACACCTTGTGCGGCACATCGACCCCATGCATCTCTGGGCGGTACTGGGCGTTGTGAAGCACTTGTTCGCTGGGGATGATGCCGGCCTTGAGAATGCCTTGCTCGTGATAAACGTCATGGATAAAGTGGTTCAACGCCGTCACACGTTGCACCAAACCCTTTTGCATGTCGGTCCACTCGTGGGCGGGAATGATGCGAGGGATCAAATCAAACGGAATCAAACGCTCGGTGCCCCCTACATCACTGTTCGCGTCTTCGTCTTTGTCGCCATACACCGCGAAGGTGATGCCTACTCGACGGAAGATCATCTCAGCCTCTTCGCGTCTGTCGCGCATGGTCTGTGGATCTTGGCGCTTGAGCCAGTCCAAGTAGTTCCGGTAGTGTGGGCGCACCGCGCTGTCGATAAACGGCAGCTGGGCATACATTTCATCAAACTTGTGCATCGTGGGAACTCCTGCCCGAGATATGCAAGTTGAATGCCAACTCATGGAATGCGGTGTTGCCAGTAGTGTTGCTGCCTCGTTCTTTCGCAATGCACCAAGTTGGGTTCATCGCTTCGCCACAGCGATGCACCACAACGGGGGCTCTGCACCACTTGCGCCTCTAGGTCTTTGTAACGGCCAAGAACATCGGGTCTTGGATGACCAAAGCGATTGCGGTAGCCGGCTTGCACGATGGCGATGCGAGGCTGCACCGCTTCTAAGAATGCTTGGGTCGAAGAAGTGGCGCTGCCGTGATGCGGCACCAACAGCCACTGCGCCTGCAGCGTTTGACCGCTTTGCAACAAAGTTTTTTCTTGCGCCGCTTCAATGTCGCCAACCAACAAAGCGGAAGCTTGGGGGCTGCTGATGCGCAACACACAACTCAGCGCGTTGGGTTTGAGTTTGCGTGCATAGTCGTACACCGTTGGGTGCAACACATCAAACTGCACCCCATCCCACGCCCACGATTGCCCACGCTCGCAGCGCTGCATCGTGCGCACCTGTTGCAGCGCATGTGCATCAGGGATCGAACTCAGGACATCTGCCTGCGGTTGCATGGCCATCACCGCCGGTGCGCCACCACTGTGGTCGCTGTCTTGGTGGCTGATGACCATGCGGTCTAGCCGCTCACCCCAAGCGCGTAGCAACGGCACCAGCACGCGCTGACCCGCATCGGTCTCTGCGGAGTAGCGTGGCCCCGTGTCGTACAGCAAGCTGTGCGTGGCCGTGCGCAACAACACCGCATGGCCCTGCCCCATGTCTGCCGCCAACAATTCAAACGTACCCAGCGCAGGGCGTGGTGTTTGCCAGCTGAGCACCGGCAGCACCAAGGCCACACCAAACCAACGCATCCACATCGGTACGCGCAAGGCCAACAGGCACATACCCACCAGCGCCACCGCGCCAGCCCACACAGGTGCCGCAGGTGCAGACCATTGCGCCCACGACACGCTGGCGCACGCGGACAACACAAACACCAGCGCCTGCAAAGCCACGCCCGCCAATGCCCAAGCGAACGGCACCCATAACCCCAACAAACACAAAGGCGTGACCACCAAAGTGACCCACGGCACAGCCAATAAATTGGCGAACAGACCGACGACCGACACTTGGTGAAACAACAGCAACGTCAACGGAGCCAAGCACACACTCATCAGCCACTGCTCACGGACCATGCGGTGAAGGGCCGACCCGACACGTCGCCATACACTTGACGCGGGAGCGCCCTCTGATGTCTGTGGTGCCCGCTCAGGCGGACCTGATGCAAACAACACACCCACCGCCACAAAACTCAACCAAAACCCAGCCTGCAACATCGCCCACGGGTCAATGGCCAACACCACCGCGCACACGCTCAACCAGACTTGCGGCCATGGCCAGCGCAAGCCATACCAGCGCAGCAAGGTGACCAGCGCCAGCATCAACACCGTGCGCTGCGCGGGCACACCCCAACCCGTGAACACAGCATATGCCAGCGCCGCCAACACCCCACATAGGCTTGCCGCTAGGGGCGCAGGCAGCCACAAGCTCCAAGGCCGCTGCGGCGACCACCGATCACTGCGCCGCCAAATCCACCCCACACACAACGCCACGAGCCATGCCAGTCCTGTGATGTGGAGACCTGAAATCGCCATCAGATGCGCCACACCGGTGGCCCTAAACACATCCCAGTCAGCGCGTTCAATCGCTGCTTGGTCGCCCACCAGCAGCGCGGCCACAATGCCCGCCACCGCACGGTCTGGCACTTGGACATCAATGGCGCTACGCGCCGACTGCCGCAGGCGCTCCACGGGATGCGACCACGTGGCGCCCAGCCACTGCGGCGCTTTGTCTTTCGCACCATTGCGCACATAGCCAGTCGCTGGCAAGCCCTGTTCCCACAGCCACAACTCATAGTCAAATCCGTGTGGGTTGATGTGGCCGTGCGGCGCTTTGAGGCGCACCGCCAATTGCCAGCGGTCACCCGGGCGTAAATCGGCGGGCGGTGGCAGCACTTGGTCTGCATTGCCGTGAAGCCGGTTGCCGTACCACCCCAGAAGCACCTGCGGCGGGAGTTGCACCCGCCGGCCATCGCTGTCGCGGGCGGACTCCACCTCCAAGCGAAAACGCATGCTGTCATCCATGCGTTGCGGCATATTGGCAACAACACCGACAACTTGCAGCGTGAGTCCTTCGAGCGAGGGGTTCAATGCGTTGCTTAGATAAAGGCTGGCTCGAACGCCTGTTTGCGCAAACGCCAAGGCACAGGCGAGCACACACCAAGTGAGCTCTTGCCCCACCGTCTTGCTGAGGCCGCGCCATAAGGCCAAGAGACCAATCACCAAGCTCAGATAAGCCCAAACCGCCCACAACTCCGTCTGCTGTAACTGCAAAGCCGTGCCCGCAATCCAGCCTAACGCCCAAGAGGTGATGAAAGAAAACATGGCCGCATCGTCGGCCAAAGACGGCGGCGAAGGGGCTAGACCCGCTTACAAGTTAAAACGCTTAGCTGGCGGCTTTGGCAACGGCGCACACTTCTTTCTTGAGTGCGGCCATGTAGGTATTGGGGCGAATGGGCGCTTCGCGTGGGCGCCACTCTTGCAAATCGTCGGCGGACACTTCCTTGCCCTTGCCCATTTGCTTGTCAAAGTAGCTCACCGAAAGGCGGACCACCGTGTCATTTTTGCAGTACATGCGCACGCGCAACATCATTGACTTGTAGTTTTCACCGGTCGGCGTCTTTTCGCCTTTGGGGAAATCGGTCAACACCCACGCGTAGCGCGACACATGTACAGGCATGACCGCTTCTTTGTCGAAGTAGTACGTGGCTTCTTCTTCCTTCACCAGCTCGCTCCACTCGGCCGAAGCAGGCGCAGCCCAAGCCATGAGGCTAGCAAGCACGAAAGCAACAACAGAAAAATGGTGTGAACGCATGGTGGGCTTCAAAGATAAAACTGACTTGCCTAGGGTATCGGCGGGCCCGCAGAAAACTTGAGTGAAAAAGCGCACCGCTTTGGCGCATCAGGCTTGGCGCGTGTTTTGCTAGATGTAATGCATGTC
Source organism: uncultured Burkholderiales bacterium (assembly GCA_903856995.1). GTDB lineage: Bacteria > Pseudomonadota > Gammaproteobacteria > Burkholderiales > Burkholderiaceae_C > Limnohabitans. The sequence goes on along the minus strand of CAIODK010000173.1, from coordinate 17,011 downwards.
TATCCATGCTGCACTCCACCACGTCACCCACTACAGCTACGACCGATTGGTTGAGTTAGGCCCACAGGTCATCCGTCTGCGCCCTGCACCCCACTGCCGCAGTAACGTGATTTCGTACTCACTCAAAGTCGAGCCCGAGCACTTCATCAATTGGCAACAAGACCCCTTCGCCAACTACCAAGCCCGATTGGTGTTCCATGAGAAGACCACCGAGTTCAAAGTCACGGTGGACTTGGTGGTGGAGATGGCGGTGTACAACCCATTCGACTTCTTCGTTGAGCCGCACGCTGAAAAGTTCCCCTTCGCCTACGGCGTCACCTCGGCGCAAGAGCTAGCCCCCTACTTGTTGACCAACCGATTCACACCTAACTTCAAGCACTACTTTCACAGCATCGACTTCAAAGCGCTGAAGCGCGCACCTATCCGCACCATTGACTTTCTGGTAGAAATCAACCGCAGGCTGCACGAAGACATCGCCTACACCATCCGCATGGAGCCAGGCGTGCAAACGCCTGAGGAAACGCTGACGCTGCGCAGCGGCTCGTGCCGCGACAGCGCATGGCTGTTGGTCAACCTGCTGCGCCACTGCGGGTTGGCCGCGCGCTTTGCGTCTGGCTATTTGATTCAGCTCGCGCCCGATGTGAAGTCGCTCGACGGCCCCAGCGGCACCGAGGTGGACTTCACCGACTTGCATGCGTGGTGCGAAGTCTACTTACCGGGCGCAGGCTGGATCGGCCTTGACCCCACATCAGGCTTGTTGGCTGGCGAAGGCCACATTCCGCTGGCTTGCACACCCCAGCCATCCAGCGCGGCCCCGATTGAAGGTCTGGTGGATGAGGCTGAGGTAGCGTTTGGCCATGAGATGAAAGTCACCCGCGTGCTTGAATCGCCGCGCGTGACCAAGCCCTACACCGAAGACGCGTGGATGGAAGTGTTGGCCTTGGGTGATGAGGTAGACCGCCGACTGGTGAAAGGCGATGTGCGCCTGACCATGGGTGGCGAGCCCACCTTCGTGGCGGTGAATGACCGCGACGCACCAGAATGGAACACCGATGCACTCGGCCCCACCAAACGCGGTTTTGCAACCGAATTGGTGCACAAACTACGCGCGGAGTACGGCGACGGCGGATTTCTGCATTTCGGCCAAGGCAAGTGGTATCCGGGCGAGCAGCTACCGCGCTGGGCGCTTGGCATTTACTGGCGCACCGACGGCCACCCCTGCTGGCACAACCCCGACTTGTTTGCCGACGAACGTGTGCCCAGCCACTACACCACCGAAGATGCACAGCGTTTCACCCAAACGCTGGCGCACAAGCTGGGACTAGACGACCAGTTCATCACGCCAGGCTATGAAGACACGTGGTACTACCTGTGGCGCGAGCGACGTTTGCCCATCAACGTCGACCCCTTTGAGTCAAAGCTCGACGACGAGATGGAGCGCGTGCGTCTGCGCCGCGTGTTCAGCCAAGGTTTGGATAAAACCGTCGGCTATGTGCTACCGCTCAAAGCGGGTGAAGTGGCTGGCGGCCCACGCTGGATCACCGGCTCTTGGTTCTTGCGCGACGAGCGCATGTACCTCGTCCCCGGCGACTCACCCATGGGCTTGCGCTTACCACTCGACTCACTGCCATGGGTCAGCCAAGCGGACTACCCCTACGCGATCGAGCAAGACCACTTTGCCGAGCGCCACCCCCTGCCGCATGCCGCAGAATTGCGTGCGCAGTACTCGCACCAGGCGCGCCACACACACGTCAACCCGCACGTCACTGGTGGTGGGTTTTCTGAAGGTGGCGTGGTCAGTCTGCAAGGGGGAACAGAAGAAGGCATCCCCGAAGTGGGCCACCCCGTCCCCGACAAACACCAGTCCGCGCATTGGGTCACCCGCACCGCTATTTGCGTGGAGGTGCGCGACCCATCACGCGCCAACGGCCCTGCCGTCGAGCTAAAGGCGATGGAAGACCCGCAAGGTTTGATCTATGTGTTCATGCCACCGCTGGGCGACCTGGAAGATTATTTGGAGCTGCTCAGCGCCATCGAAGCCACGGCTGAAGAGCTGGACGTGCGCATAGTGCTGGAAGGCTACGCACCACCACGCGATGTGCGACTGAAAGTGCTGCAAGTCACGCCAGACCCAGGGGTGATTGAGGTCAACATCCACCCCGCACACAACTGGCTTGAAATCGTCGAGCACACCGAGTTCTTGTACCAAACGGCATTTGAATCGCGCTTGTCCGCCGAAAAGTTCATGACCGACGGCCGCCACACCGGCACAGGCGGCGGCAACCACGTGGTGATGGGCGGCGCCACCCCGAGCGACAGCCCGTTCTTGCGCAAGCCCGAACTGCTGGCCTCGCTCATCTTGTATTGGCACAACCATCCGAGCTTGAGCTACTTGTTCAGCGGCATGTTCATCGGCCCCACCAGCCAAGCGCCACGCGTGGACGAGGCACGCAACGACCAGATCTATGAACTCGAAATTGCGTTGGCTGAAATCCAACGCAGCCGCGAAACCTACGGCGCTGACATGCCACCATGGATCGTCGACCGCACACTGCGCAACCTGCTGATCGACGTCACCGGCAACACGCACCGCAGCGAGTTTTGCATTGACAAACTGTACTCACCCGACTCATCCACAGGACGTCTGGGTCTGCTGGAGCTTCGCGCCTTCGAGATGCCCCCACATGCCCGGATGAGCGTGGTGCAGCAGCTCTTGCTGCGCGCCTTGGTGGCACGTTTCTGGGAAACCCCCTACCAAGCCACCGCCACGCGTTGGGGCACAGAGCTGCATGACCGCTTCTTGCTGCCACATTTCGTCAAAGCCGACTTTGACGACGTGTTGACCGAACTCGGCGACACCGGGTTTCAGTTTGACCCGGCTTGGTTTGCACCGCACTTTGAATTCCGCTTCCCACGCGTGGGCGACTTACAAACGCTGGGCATCAACCTCACGCTGCGCAACGCCTTAGAGCCTTGGCACGTCATGGGCGAAGAAGGGTCACCTGGTGGGACGGTGCGTTATGTGGACTCATCCCTTGAACGCATCGAGGCGCATGTGACCGGCCTCAACCCGAGTCGCCACACCATCACCGTCAATGGCCGCGCCCTGCCTCTGCAACCGACAGGCACCGTGGGCGAATACGTGGCTGGTGTGCGTTATCGTGCCTGGGATCCATCATCCGCCTTGCACCCCACCATCGGCGTGCATGTGCCGCTGACGTTTGACATCGTCGACACCTGGATGAAGCGATCGGTGGGCGGCTGCCAGTACCACGTGACGCACCCTGGCGGACGCAACTACGACAGCTTCCCCGTCAACGCCTACGAGGCCGAAAGCCGACGCTTGTCGCGCTTCTTCCCGCTGGGCCACACGCCGGGCAAACTCGATGTGCCGCAAGCCACCGTGGGAGTGCAAGCCAGCAAAGAGTTCCCGTTCACCCTTGATTTGCGACGCGCTTGACACCATGCAACAACCCAGATGCAGTGAGACAATGCGGCCACTGTGCACAAGCTATCCTCACCGCCGTCAGGGTTCATTGCTTCACCACGTTTGGTTGACGTGGTGAAGCGCTTGGCACACCCCGCCGACAGCGGGCATTTTGATGAGCTGCAGGGCAAATGCAGCCCATCCCCTGCGCACAGTCCTGACGCGGCAATGCCTGCAACTGTGCCGACGCAATCACAGTCCCAGTCCCAGTCCCAGTTGTCATCGACATCTCCGCGCAGCGCGCATGCCATGACCGCTTTGCCTGTGATGCCCCCCATCCCCGCCCTCGAAGCGGCGCGGCAAGCCGAGCCACATTTGAGCCCCGTGTGGCGCACCTTCTTTGAGCAACTTGGCGACACGGGGTTGCGCGACCTCGACCATCGTACCCAAACGCTGGCGCGCCAAGTGCGCGACAACGGCATCACCTACAACGTGTACGCCAGCCAAGGTGGCCCACAGCGGCCTTGGGCAGTTGATTTGTTCCCGCTCATCCTCACGCCAGAGAGTTGGCAGCAAATTGAGGTGGGTGTGAAGCAACGCGCACGCTTGCTTGAGCGCGTCATGGCCGATGTGTATGGGCCACAACAACTCATTCGCGAGGCCATGATCCCGCCCGCCTTGGTGCAGGGCCATCCCGGCTACTTGCGTGCCATGCACGGCGTGGCCCCCGTGGGCGGCACGCACTTGCACATTGCTGCATTTGACTTAGCGCGTGGCCCAGATGGCAATTGGGCCGTGGTGTCGCAGCGCACACAAGCGCCATCGGGCTTGGGCTATTTGCTGGAAAACCGCCTGCTCATCTCGCGCCAGTTCCCGCAAGCGTTTGAGGCCATGAGCATTCAGCGCCTTGCCGCCACCTACCGCATGTGGGTCGAGTCACTCAAGGCACACAGCCCCGCTGGCCAAAACGCCCATGTGGCCTTGCTCACGCCCGGCCCCTACAACGAAACTTATTTCGAACACGCGTACCTTGCCCGCTACCTAGGGCTCACCTTGGTCGAAGGCCATGACTTGACCGTGCGCGACGAACGCTTGTATCTGCGCACACTGCGCGGCTTAGAACCCGTGCATGTGTTGCTCAAACGTTTGGACGATGAATTTTTAGACCCACTCGAATTACGCGCAGACTCCACACTGGGCATCCCAGGTTTGCTGCAAGCCGTGCGGGCGGGCAACGTGGTGGTCGCCAATGCACCGGGCTCGGCTTTCTTAGAGTCGCCAGCGTTGCTTGGCTTCTTGCCCAGCATCTGCGAAAAACTGCTGGGCGAAACCTTGCAGCTCCCCGCGCTCGACACCTGGTGGTGCGGGGAACACGCGGCGCTGGCCTCGGTACTGCCGCAACTCAATCACATGGCCATCAAGCCCACCTACCCCCGCTCGGCCATGCACGGCAGCTTTGATTCAACACTTGGCCGCTCACTCACGCAAGCACAACGCGACGAATGGGTCGGCCGCATCACCCGTCAGCCTGACCGGTACAGCTTGCAAGCCTATGTGCCGCTGTCGCAAATGCCGACGTGGAAAAACACCACAGAAGGCGTGGTGCAGCGGTCGGTCATGCTGCGCGTATTTGCATTGCGCGACAGTACCAACTCTTGGCGCGTGTTGCCCGGCGGTTTGGCACGCATTGCTGCACCCAACGCCGAAATTGCCTCCATGCAACGCGGCGGAAGCAGTGCCGATGTGTGGGTGCAAACCAAAGCCGATGCAGATGTCGACCGCAGCAGCTTGCTACAAAAGCACAGTCCCGCAGCCACCGTCACCCACCGCCAACGCATGGTCACCAGCCGGGCCGCAGAAAACTTGTATTGGCTAGGCCGCTACACAGAGCGCAGTGAAAACTTGGTGCGCTTGGTCCGCCTGTGCATCGAAGCACTGAATGGTGAAGACCACGCCTCAAGCAGCCTTTGGTTGTGGCTGCAACAACTCAGCCAACGCCAAGGCTTGCTGCCCGCAGGCGTGCCATCTGCCCAGCCGGCGACAGGCGAAGACAAACCCACCGCCACACCCAACGTCACACCCAGCATGGGTGCGCGACGCCGCGTGTTTGAACGAACGCTGATTGCGTGCTTGGATCAGGATGAACACGCCACCAGCGTGGGCTACAACTTGCGAGCCTTACAACAAGCGGCATCATCGCTGCGCGAACGCCTGTCGCCAGAGCACTGGAACGCCATCGTGCATTGCGTGGAACAGTTCAGTGCAGATTGCGCACAAGCGAGCTCACCCCACGAGTTCTCGGCCGTGCAAGCCTTGCAAGCCCTCGATGCTGCCAGCTCTGGATTAGCGGCCATCACTGGGGCACAAACCGACCGCATGACGCGCGACGACGGTTGGCAGCTCCTGAGCATTGGCCGTCACGTGGAGCGATTGGGCTTTTTGTCCTCGGCCCTCGATTTAGCGGTGGAAGTGGGTGCGTTTGAAAACTCTGCCGACGAGTCGGATGCAGGAGACCAAAACAGCTCGCACTTCAGCGCGCTGCTGGCCTTGTTTGACAGCACCATCACCTTCCAAGCGCAATACCAACAAAACCGTGAACTGGCCCCACTCCTCGCGTTGTTGGTGCAAGACAACGACAACCCGCGCTCACTCGCATGGGTGACACGCGCCCTCCGCGCGCGCCTGTCCAAACTGGCCAATACGCCTATGGGTGAGCCCGATGCGCTGGGTCGACTGGTACCCGACCTCAAACTCTCACAACTCAGCGATTTGTGTGAAGCCGACGAAGCAGGCCACCATCCAAACCTGCGTGCGTGCCTGAGCCAATGTATGCAAGCGGCTTGGCAGGTGTCAGACGCCATCACCGCGCATTACTTCAGCCACACCGACGCCACCGACAGCGTGGGCGCTTGACCGATGCTGCTCTACATCACCCACACCACCACCTACCACTATGAGCCGCAGGTCAACACCGCGCAGCACATGGCGCACTTGCTGCCTCGCGATGGCCCCGCGCAAACGGTGGAACAGGCCACGCTGAGCATCACGCCCACACCTGCCGCCTCCAGCCAGCATGTGGATGTGTTTGGCAACTACCGGACCTTCTTCTCGCTGCCGGTGGCACACGACACACTCAGCATCACGGCCAACAGCACGGTGCAAACCCACTTCATGGTCTACCCACCCGAGCAAGCGTCAGACACCCCCGCGTGGGAAAACGTACGCGCACATTTTGTTTACCACTCGGGTGCCGCATGGGATGCGGCCAATGAGTTTGTGTTTGCCTCGCCCTATGTGCAGCCTCATCCTGAGTTTTCCGACTACGCACGGGCCAGCTTCACCCCAGGCCGCCCCGTTTTAGTAGCCGCTTGTGATTTGATGAAACGTATTCACACAGAGTTCACCTACGAAACAGCAAGCACAGACATCAACACGCCCGCGCTAGAAGCGCTCAAGCACAGGAAAGGTGTGTGCCAAGACTTTGCACACATCCTCATCGGCTGCTTACGCACGCAAGGCCTCGCAGCCCGCTATGTGAGTGGCTATTTGGTGACCGAAGTACCTGAAGGCCAGACCCGCTTGATTGGCAGCGATGCCTCGCACGCATGGGTGTCGGTCTACGTCCCCGACGCGTTGGACGATGCTGCTGAAACGGCTAAAACAGGTGCACTAGCGACGCACGGCCAATGGTTTGACCTAGACCCTACCAACAACCGCTGGGGCTTGAATTCGCCCGGCATTGACTACGTCACCTTGGCCATGGGCCGCGACTATGCCGATGTGTCGCCCGTGCGCGGCGTGATTCACGGCGGGGCTAGCCACACCCTAGATGTGGCCGTGACCGTGCAACCCGCGACCGAATTACAAACGCCAACCCACGTCAACACGGATCACCTTTCACGCTCTTAAAATTGTGATATTCAAACAAGGAATTTCACATGAGCGTTTACGACAAACTCCAAGCCCTGCACATCACCCTGCCCCCTGTGTCTATTCCAGCAGCGGCCTATCTGCCCTTTGTGCAGACAGGAAACTTGGTGTTTTTGAGCGGCCACATCGCCAAACAAGACGGTAAGCCTTGGGTGGGTCAGCTTGGCAAAACCATGCAAACCTCCGATGGCGCAGCTGCTGCACGCGCAGTCGCGGTGGACTTGTTGGGCACGCTACATGCGGCTGTGGGTGATCTGAACAAAATCAAACGCATCGTCAAAGTGATGAGCTTGGTCAACTCCAGCCCCGACTACACAGAACACCATTTGGTCACCAACGGTTGCAGCGAACTGATTGGCCAAGTCTTTGGCGACAAAGGCGCCCACGCACGCAGCGCCTTTGGCGTGGCGCAATTGCCTCTGGGGGCTTGCGTGGAAATTGAGTTGATTGCAGAACTGGCCTAACGCAGATGCAGCCCCACCCCTTTTCAATCACCGCGCTGATCAACGCCGTCAAAACAAGGCCTAGGCTGTTGATCAGCATCGTGATCGGAGCCATCTGTGTCGCGGTCGTCCCAGATGCTTGGCAATGGCCGCGGGTGACGCGAATGACCATTGGATGGAACGTCGGAGCGCTGCTCTATCTGGGGCTGGCGATTCACATGATGTTTTGGGGGTCGCATGAGCGCATGCGTAAGCGTGCCGTGCGCGAGGACGATGGCCGCTTGATCTTGCTGGCAATGGTGGTTCTGTCCGCCATCACCTGCTTGGGCGCGATCGTGGCCGAGTTGGCGCTTGCCAAAACCATGCAAGGCGCTGAACGGTATGGCCACATTGGCTTGGCGGCCCTGACCATTTTTTCATCTTGGATGTTCACGCAGATCATGTTTGCGCTGCACTATGCACACGACTATTACTTGGCCGAGTCGCGCAACCAAACTGGTGGACTCCATTTTCCGGGTGACCATGCGCCTGACTACGGCGATTTTTTATATGCAGCGTGTGTGATCGGCACCTCGGGTCAACCCGCCGATGTGAGCTTCAGCAACCGCACGCAGCGCCGCGTGGGCTTACTGCACAGCGTGTTGTCTTTCTTCTTCAACACGCTCGTGTTGGCGTTGACCATCAACATCGCGTCTGGGCTTTTTTAGCATCACGAACGCCCTTGGCGGCGAGCAGATCAGTCTGCCGTAAAAATACCACTGACCCCATGCAACTGGTCCAGTGCCATGCCACAACCACGCGCCACACAGGTCAATGGATCTTCAGCGATCAGCACCGGCAAGCCGGTTTCTTCTGAAATCAGGCGATCTAAGTCTCGCAACAACGCCCCACCACCGGTCAGCATGATGCCGCGCTCAGCGATGTCCGAGCTCAATTCAGGTGGGGTTCGCTCCAAAGCGATCTTGACCGTGGAAACCAAGTTGTTCAGCGTATCCGTCAATGCTTCCAAAAGTTCAGTCGAGCTGATGGTAAAACTTTGAGGAATGCCTTGGCTCAGGTTGCGCCCGGTGATTTCCATCTCCATCACCTCCCCCGTGGGGAAGGCGGTGGCAATTTCTTTCTTCAATCGTTCAGCCGTTTGCTCTCCGATCAGCATGCCAAAGTTGCGACGGATGTAGTTGACGATGGCTTCGTCAAACTTGTCACCACCAATACGCGCGCTGTTCTTGTAGACCATGCCGCCCAATGACACGATGCCCACCTCGGTCGTGCCACCGCCAATGTCAACCACCATCGAACCGCAGGGCTCGGTCACGGGTAAACCAGCGCCAATGGCGGCAGCCATGGGCTCTTCAATCAGGTACACCTCGGAGGCGCCAGCGCCCAATGCAGACTCACGAATCGCGCGACGCTCGACTTGGGTAGAGCCGCAAGGTACGCAAATCACAATGCGGGGGCTGGGCTTGAAAAGCATATGCGGATGCGCTAGCTTGATGAAGTGCTTGAGCATCACCTCGGTCACGGTGAAATCGGCAATCACACCATCTTTCATCGGGCGAATAGCTTCGATGCCAGCGGGAACGCGGCCCAGCATGGCTTTTGCGGCGTTTCCGACGGCCAATACTGAGGTTTTGCCGTTGATTTTGCTGTCTTTTTTGATAACCACCACCGAAGGCTCATCCAACACGATACCGTGCTCTTTGGTATAGATGAGGGTGTTGGCTGTGCCTAGGTCAATGGCGATATCTGTTGAAAAAAATTTACTAAATTTAAAAAACAAAATAACCTCGCGTCGGGATAGCGTCCCGTGCGAAATTATCTTGAACCCCAGCGCTGGCGTCCATACGCTAGATGGCGTATAAACCCTTGATTGACTAAATAAAACTAGCCAAAAGAAAAGGCGCCCAGAAGGCGCCCTTTTGAAAATTAGTATCGCTTACGCTTTGACAGCTCTGAAACCTGAATACATGCGTGAAGCTGGACGGCTTCTTTGCTCAGCCTCTTGGGCGAGCTGTGCACGGATTCGATCGAATGTGGCCTTGATACCGGATTTCTCGGTAGACACGATTTTGAAACGACGCTCAACAGCCACATCTGGCGATTCGATCTGAACAACTGATTTATCCAATTTAGGCTCCTTAGAACTTAGTCATGAATCAACGCGTCAGAGTTTCATTCGGTGGACACAATTTATAAATAATTACAAGTCAAAGCAACAGAAGTACAGTAAGTGGTTGATTTACATAGGTTAAATAATTTCAGAACCCCATAAAAAAACCACCCGAAGGTGGTTTTAGATCAAGCTAAACCGGGTGTCATCAACGCACCACGGCGATTTGGTCACGCTTACCGGCCTTGAATGTGTAGAGCGTCAAGGCCCCATTTTTGATGTCGCCTTTGGCGTCAAAAGAGATCGTGCCCGTCACCCCCTTGTAGCCTGAGGTTTTTGCCAGTTCAGGCAAATACTTAGCAGGGTCGCTGGATTTGGCGCGTTGCATGGCGTCGACCATCACGTTAACGGCGTCATAGACATAGGGAGAATAAAGCTTCACGTCGTCGTTGAACCGTTTTTTGAACTTCACACCGAAGTCATCCATGCCTTTTTTCAGTGCGCCGTCCACACCGCCAGCTTCAGCGCAGACGACCTGTCCGTCGGCCATCGCATCACCCGCCAACTTGACCAACTCGGTCGTGCAAATACCATCCCCGCCCATGAACTTGGCTTTGATACCCAACGATTTCATTTGCTTGAGCATGGGCCCAGCTATCGCATCCATGCCACCAAAGAAGATGATGTCGGGCTTCTTGCCCTTGATCGTCGTCAAAATAGGCATGAAATCGGTGGCTTTGTCGGTCGTGAACTCGTGGCCCACCAACTTACCGCCCGCCGCTTTGACCGCTTTCTCGAACTCTTCGGCCACGCCTTGGCCGTAGGCTGTGCGGTCGTCGATCACAGCAATCGCTTTGCCTTTGAGCTCGTTCACGGCATAACGGCCCAAGGTGCCGCCCAAATGAACGTCGTCAGCCACCACACGGAAGGTCGTTTTGTAGCCCTGGCGGGTGTATTTGGGGTTTGTGGCGGAGGGTGAAATCTGAGGAATACCCGCATCGCTGTAAATCTTGGACGCGGGAATGGTGGTGCCGGAATTCAAATGCCCCACGACGCCACTGACCTTGGCATCGACCAGCTTTTGAGCGGCCGCTGTGCCTTGTTTCGGGTCGGCCGCATCGTCTTCAGCGATGAGTTCAAACTTCACCTTTTTGCCGTTGATGCTGACGCCTTTGGCATTGAGCTCCTCAATGGCCAAGCGTGCGCCGTATTCGTTATCTTTACCTAAATGGGCAATCGCGCCACTGACGGGGCCAACGTGCCCAATCTTGACCACCTGCTCTTGCGCCATCACCAAACCGCTCAACGCAGCCAAGGCCGCAACAGCCGTTAATTTGAGAGAGATATGCATGCAAGAACTCCTTAAAGATGAGAAATTAAAACCACGAAAAAATCAGGCCGAAGTTTCCTTCAAATTCAAATCATGACGCGTGATGGAATACCCGCGATCGGCATAGTGCTTCCACCGTTGACGCGCCTTTTGACGGTCCTCCTCATCGAGCGTGACCACCTCAATCGTGCGCTCAAAACGCTCATAACCGGGCACCACGTCTTGGCCTAGGTTCAACAAGACGTGGTGGTGCGGCAGTTCAGGACCGCCATCGATGTGTGCAGCCAACACGACAGGCGAGGCCTGCAATTGTTCAGCAGGGCTACCTGCACGGCAATGCGCCAAAAACTCTAGGGGCGAAAACGTCCACAGCATGGTGTCGAGTGCTTGCAATGCGGCGGCATCGCCCGTCACCACCACGCGCGCACCACTGCTGACTGCCTTGCGCAACAAGCGACAGGCATAAGCCAACTTGTCGGGCGCGTTGAAGTGAAAGGCGATTTCAGTCATCAGGCGGATGGCGCCTTGGCGCGACTGCGTGTGGGCTTGAGGGCAACCTTGGGTTTGGCTGGGGTTTTCACCGTGCCCAACAAATAGTGCAGCAACAGCCCGACCGGACGACCGGTGGCGCCTTTGGCCGCACCACTCTTCCAAGCCGCACCAGCAATGTCCAAATGTGCCCAAGGGTAGTCTTTGGCAAATCGCTCCAAGAACTTGGCCGCGGTGATAGACCCACCCTCTCGGCCTGCCACGTTGGCCACATCGGCAAAGTTGGACTTAAGTCCTTCGGAATACTCGTCATCCAAAGGCATGCGCCAGCAAGGGTCCAACGCCGCCTCACCAGCGGCAAACAAAGCGTGGGCCAAGTCGTCGGAGGAAGAAAATAAACCGCTACGCACATGACCGAGCGCAATCACGCAAGCGCCGGTAAGCGTGGCAATGTCGATCACCGAGCGGGGTTTGAAACGTGTGGCGTAGGTTAAGGCGTCACACAAGATCAGGCGGCCTTCGGCGTCGGTGTTGAGCACCTCAATGGTTTGACCACTCATGCTGGTGATCACGTCGCCTGGTTTGAGGGCTGTGGCATCAGGCATGTTTTCGCAAGTGGGGATCAGCCCGACCACGTTGATGGCAGGCTTTAAGTGCGACAAGGCTTCAAACGTACCCAGCACGCTGGCTGCGCCGCACATGTCGAACTTCATCTCATCCATGCCGGGACCCGGCTTGAGCGAAATACCGCCTGTATCAAAGGTGATGCCCTTGCCCACCAACACGGTGGGCGCTTCAGACTTAGGCGCACCGGTGTACTGCAAGACGATGAAGCGCAAGGGCTCGGATGAGCCACGCGCCACCGCGGCAAACGAGCCCATGCCGAGTTTTTCGACCTCTTTGGGCCCCAACACTTGGCAATGGATGCCCTGTTTTTTACCCAAGGTTTTAGCCACCGCGGCCAAATGTGTCGGTGTCGCGTGGTTGGCGGGGCGGTTGCCCCACTCTTTGGCCAATGACACACCCGCCACTTGGGCACAGGCCAAGTCAAACGCGTGCTTAGACGCCTTGGTTTGATCGGCCGAAGGCAATGCCAAGACAACGCGCTTCAGCACATTGGCTTTAGCCGATGGTTTGGTGGCAGTGTAGACATAGCTGGCGTCGGCCACCGCTTGGGCTGCCGCTTGCAAACGGTGCTCGCTGGCGTCAGCCAAACACACCGTGAGGTGGCCAGGCTTGGCCGTTTTGAGTGAGGTCACCGCCGCCGTCACCGCTTGGCGCACCACACGGGCACTTCCGTCACCCGTCGAAACCAACACCACGCGCGGGGCGGCGATCCCTTGCGGGCGCCAAACGCTCAGCAACTTGGCGGGCGACTCGTCAAGGTCCCCACTTTGACGTGCATCTGAAATAAGTTGCGCCAAAACCCCTTTGGCCGGTTTGTCTTTGGCAGATACCAAGATAATCAGGGCATCGGTTCTATGCGCAGCTGCTGCGTGTAAATCTAGGGTCTTGAGCTCGAAGTTCATAATTGCGTTTTTCCTCTGTCGCTGATGTTATTCCATTCCTCTATTCGTAAAGAGCTGTCACGCAGCTTTGGTGCCACGCTCATCGTGTTAGTCACCATCGTGATGACCATGATGCTCATCCGTACGCTGGGCCAAGCCTCTAGTGGCAGCGTCAATCCGACTGAAATCAGCTTGGTCATGGGCTACACCATGTTGGGGCACCTGCCCACCGTGCTGACCATGAGCCTGTTCATCGCCTCGGTTGGTACGCTGTCGCGTATGTTCCTAGAGAGCGAGATGGTGATTTGGCTGGTCAGCGGCCGCGGCTTGCGCTCTCTGCTCAAACCCATGGTCCGTTTTGCATGGCCGATGCTCCTGACCGTGAGCGTGTTGGTATTGGTCGTGTGGCCTTGGTCCAACCAGCAAATCAGCGAACTCAAAGAGCGCTTTGAACAACGTGGCGACTTGGAGCGCGTCTCACCTGGTCAATTCCAAGAGTCCGCCAATGGCCTGCGCGTGTTCTTTGTCGACAAGGAAAGCGTCGAGAACAAACAAGGTAAAAACGTATTCATCTCTTCCAGTGAACGCGGCAAACAAGCCATGACCTCCGCCAAAGAAGGTCACGTTGAAACGATCGATGAAGATCGCTTCTTGATTCTGAACATCGGGCAACGTGTCGAGCAAACCAATGGCGAAACCGAGCTCAAAGTGAGTGACTTCAAAATCTACGGCACACGGATCAGCCAAGACGTCAAAGCCGCTGCCGAAAAACCCACGAAGACCATCAACACACTCGAACTCCTTCGAAACCCAACGGCCGTCAACTTAGGTGAGTTGGCTTGGCGATTGGGGCTCGCCATCGCTTCTTTTAACTTATTGGTCATCGCCTTGGCCATCACCAGCGCCAACCATCGCGTCGGGCGTGGCGGCAATTTGGCCTTGGCACTCTTCATCTTTGTGGTTTATTACAACTTCATCAACCTCAGTCAGAGCTGGGTCAGTGCTGGCCAAGTGAAATTCATCCCCAACTTCATCGCCCTGCACGGTGGTGTATTCGGCCTCGCCATGACTTGGTTGGCAGTACGCCACAACAATTGGAGCTGGCGTCATTTACTCGGTAGCCGGATGCCCAAGGAGACGACCGCATGAAAACCTTGCGGCGTCTGATTTACGGTGAAGTGTTGATCGCGGTGGCGTTTGTCACCCTGAGCTTTTTGGCGCTCTTTTTCTTTTTTGACTTTGTGGATGAACTCCAAAACGTCGGCAAAAACGGGGGCACCTATCAAGTCAGCCACGCCTTCTCGTACGTGCTGCTGCTGATCCCCAGCCACCTGTATGAGTTGCTGCCGATCACCGTTTTGATCGGCACTATTTTTGTGATGGCACGTTTGGCGCAAAGCTCCGAGTTCACCATTCTTCGCACCAGCGGGTTAGGGCCCACCTTGGCCCTGCGAAATCTGCTGGGCTTGGGTCTGGCTTTTGTGCTGCTGACCTTTGCCATCGGCGACTACCTCTCACCCTTTTGTGACCGCTACGGCCAATTGCTGAAATCACGCTACCTCGGCCAAATCACAGTCGGACAAACCGGTGCTTGGTTGCGCGAGCGTCAAGATGACCGAAGCTTCGCCGTCAACGTCAATTCCATCACCCCAGACGGCAACCCCTCCGGCATACGTATTTTTGAATTCAACAAAGAGGGCCAATGGGTGGCGCTGACCAAGGCCAAAGTGGGCTTGATTGCCAATGATGAGGCGTGGGAATTGCGCTCGGTCGAACGCGACGAACAGAAGAACGCCCCTGGTGGATCCACCTTGGTGCGCCACTACACCGATCGTCAACTTTGGACCACCAGCATCACATCTGAAATGATTTCAGTCGCCCTGCTCAAACCCGAACGCATGGGCACAATTGATTTGTTCCACTACATCCGCCACCTCAGCGCCAACGGTCAGGCCACCCAGCGGTTTGAGATTGAGTTCTGGAAAAAAGTGTTCTACCCCCTGAGCTGCTTGGTGATGGTTGTGCTCGCCCTGCCCTTTGCCTACCTGCACTTTCGGAGCGGCAACATTGCCAGCCATGTGTTTGGCGGCGTGCTGGCTGGCATCAGTTTCTTCTTACTCAACAACGTGTTCAGCTACATGGGCAACATCAACAGCTGGGCCCCGTGGTTTGCGGCTGCAGCCCCTGGACTGCTCTACTCCCTCGCCTCACTCACCGCCTTTGGCTGGTTGGTGCTGCGCCAATAAGGTCGGACATGCACGCCATCATTTTATTTGCCCATGGGTCACGTGACCCCTTGTGGCACAAACCTATACAAGCCGTCGCTGTGCGTATCAGCCAACGATCTCCCGGAACCACCGTGCGCTGCGCCTACCTAGAGCTGACCGAACCTGACCTGCCCCATGTCGCCAACACCTTGGTGACCGAGGGTGCGACCAGCTTATGCGTGGTGCCCATGTTCTTGGGCGTCGGCCGACATGCACGCGAAGACTTGCCCCAGCTCATCACGGCTTTGAAGACAGAACACCCCGCGGTGCACATCAGCTGCCAACCCGCCGTGGGCGAGCAAGAGGCACTGCTTGATTTACTCGCAGACATCGCGCTCGGCCGAGCCAATAATCCGCCCACCGACAAAGCATAAGAGAACGATTAATTAGATCAATAAGGCATAATGAGCGGCACATTACACCGCCTCGCCATGAACCTACATCAATTCCGTTTCGTCCAAGAAGCCGTTCGGCGCAACTTGAACCTCACTGAGGTAGCCAAATCGCTGCATACCTCGCAGCCGGGCGTGTCCAAAGCCATCATTGAGCTAGAAGAAGAGCTGGGCATCGAGATTTTTTCGCGTCACGGCAAACGCCTCAAACGCGTCACCGAACCAGGCCAACACGTGCTGCGCAGCATCGAAGTCATCTTGCGCGAAATCGGTAACTTGAAACGCATCGGCGAACAGTTCAGCGCCGAAGACAGCGGCACGCTATCCATCGCCACCACCCACACCCAAGCGCGCTACGTGTTGCCCGTGCCCGTTGCCAAACTGCGCGAGGCCTACCCCAAAGTCAACATCAGCCTGCACCAAGGCGCACCCGCCCAAGTCGCGCAAATGGTGATAGACGAGGTGGCAGAGATTGGCATCGCCACCGAGTCGCTGGCCGACTATCCCGAGCTAGTGACGCTGCCGTGCTACGAGTGGGAGCACATGTTGGTCATCCCCAAATCGCACCCGCTCGCAGGCAAAGTTCGCATCACCCTCGAGGACTTGGCTGGCGAACCCATCATCACCTACCACCCGTCCTTCACAGGCCGCACCCGCATCGACAAAGCCTTTGCTGCCAAAGGCCTGGCACCCCGCATCGCACTTGAGGCGATCGACTCAGACGTCATCAAAACCTACGTTGGTCTCGGGCTGGGCATCGGCATCGTGGCTGAAATGGCTGTCAAAGATAGCTTGGACGACACCCTGGTGGCCCGCCCTGCCTCGCAGCTGTTTGGTAAAAACGTGGCGCGCATTGCTTTCAAACGCAGCGCCTACATTCGCCATTTTGTGTACGACTTTGCCGCGCTCTTGAGCGACCGCCTCGACCGCAACCTGATCATGAAGGCCCTCGATGGCCACCCCACCGATTTCAATATGTGAGCCCCGTGATGACCACACCGCACCTAGCCACCAAATACCCCAACATCGGCACCACCATCTTCACGGTGATGTCGGCCCTTGCCTCTGAGAAGAACGCTGTCAACCTCGGCCAAGGCTTCCCCGACTTCAATTGC
>CAIODK010000172.1 GCA_903856995.1 uncultured Burkholderiales bacterium | reverse complement strand
GTGGGCCGGTTTGTCGATGGCAAGGTGATGCTCGAAAACGGCGCCAAGTTCGTGTTGGACGCCTCGCGCACCGAACTCGGGGACTTGCAAGGCGTGGGCTTGGACTACAAAGAGCTACCCCGCGATGTCAAGGCCGGCGACTTGCTGCTGTTGAACGATGGCCTGATTGTGTTGACGGTCGAAACCGTCCGTGGCGAGCAGGTGCACACCACCGTCAAAATGGGCGGTGAACTGTCGAACAACAAGGGCATCAACAAGCAAGGTGGCGGCTTGACCGCGCCCGCGTTGACGGCCAAAGACATGGATGACATCAAAACGGCGATGAGCTTTCAAGCTGACTATTTGGCCGTCAGCTTCCCTAAAAATGCGACAGACATGGAAATGGCGCGCCAATTGGCCAACGTCGCGGGCGCACCGTACAACCACAAGCCAGGCCTGATTGCCAAGATCGAACGCGCCGAGGCCATCCCTTTGCTGGACGAAATTTTGCGTGCCAGTGACGGCATCATGGTGGCGCGTGGCGATTTGGCGGTGGAGGTTGGCAATGCGGCTGTGCCGGCCTTGCAAAAACGCATGATCAAACTGGCGCGTCAGCACGACAAAGTGGTCATCACCGCCACCCAAATGATGGAAAGCATGATCACCAACCCCGTGCCCACCCGCGCCGAGGTGAGTGACGTGGCCAACGCCGTGATTGACGGCACAGACGCCGTGATGCTCAGCGCAGAGACCGCCGCTGGCAAGTTCCCCCTCGAAACGGTGGAGGAAATGTCCAAGATTTGCGCTGCCGCCGAGGCCGCTGAAGACGTGGAGTTGGACGCCGACTTCAAAGGCCAAACCTTCAACCGCATCGACCAAACCATCGCCATGGGCGCGTTGTTCACGGCGCACCATTTGGGCGCCAAGGCCATCGTGGCGTTGACCGAATCGGGCTCCACCGCGCTGTGGATGAGCCGTCACCGCATCCATATTCCTATTTATGCGGTCACCACCAAGGTCACGTCGCAGCGCCGCATGGCCTTGTTCCGCAATGTCCACCCTTTGTTGATGGACACCAGCGCCGACCGTGACACCGCCTTGGGTCAAGCCGAAGCACACTTGAAGCTACGCGGTATCGTGGACGCTGGTGATGTGTACGCCATCACCTGTGGCGACCCGATGGGCACGCCCGGTGGCACCAACATGCTGCGTATCTGCGAAGTTCGCTAAAGCGCGTCAACCGAGTCAGGGGCGCCCGCCTTTAAAATGGCGGCTAGTTACATCAGTTTTAAATTTTTGAGGATCCCCCATGGCACTCGTATCAATGCGCGAACTTCTGGACCATGCTGCAGAGCACGGTTACGGCATTCCAGCTTTCAACGTCAACAACTTGGAGCAAGTCCAAGCCGTGATGATGGCTGCTGACGCTGTGGGCGCGCCCGTCATCTTGCAAGCCAGCGCTGGCGCACGCAAATACGCGGGTGAGTCGTTCATCAAGCATTTGATCCAAGCCGCCACCGAAGCCTACCCGCACATCCCCTTGGTCATGCACCAAGACCATGCCACCTCGCCCCAGATTTGCCAAGGCGCGATTGACCTGGGTTTTGGCTCCGTCATGATGGACGGCTCGTTGCTGGAAGACGGCAAAACCCCGGCGAGCTTTGAATACAACATGCAAGTCACCCAACAAGTGGTGGCTATGGCGCACAAAGTGGGCGTGTCGGTAGAGGGCGAATTGGGTTGCTTGGGCAACTTGGAAACTGGCGAAGCCGGTGAAGAAGACGGCATT
>CAIODK010000171.1 GCA_903856995.1 uncultured Burkholderiales bacterium | reverse complement strand
TGTTTGTGAAAGAGTTGGCCTAACTGACTTAGCGCATGCCGGGGAAGCCACCGCCTCCCATACCCGGCATGCCTTTCATGCCACCCATGCGCTTCATCATTTTCATGAGGCCGCCGCCGCTCATCTTCTTCATCATGCTTTGCATTTGTTCGAATTCTTTGAGCAAGCGGTTCACGTCTTGCACTTGCACGCCTGCACCCGCAGCAATGCGACGCTTGCGGGTGGCTTTGATGAGGTCAGGTTTGCGCCGCTCCAACGGCGTCATGCTGTGGATGATGCCTTGCTTGCGACCGATGTCTTTTTCGGCCTTGTCCATGTCGACTTGACCGGCTTTGGCAGCCATTTGCGCGGGCAATTTGTCCATGATGTTGGACAGGCCACCCATGGAGCGCATTTGTTGAATCTGAGAAAGAAAGTCATTGAGGTCGAATGCGCCCCCGCGCTTGACCTTCTCGGCCAGCTTTTGCGCAGCGGCCATGTCGACGCCCGCCGTGACTTGCTCGACCAACGCCAAGATGTCGCCCATGCCCAACACGCGGCCTGCGTGGCGGTTGGCATCAAACAATTCGAGACCATCTAGTTTCTCACTGGTACCCGCAAACTTGATGGGCGCCCCCGTGATTTGACGCACCGACAACGCCGCACCACCGCGTGAGTCGCCATCGAGTTTGGTGAGCACGATGCCAGTCAAAGGCAACGCATCACTGAACGCTTTGGCGGTGTTGATGGCGTCTTGGCCCTGCATGGCATCGACCACGAACAAGGTTTCCACAGGGTTCAAGACACTGTGCAGCTCTTTGATTTCAGCCATCAAGGCTTCGTCAATAGCCAAGCGGCCTGCGGTATCGACCAGCAACACATCAAAGTAATGTTTGCGCGCGTAGTCCAACGCAGCACGGGCGATGTCGGCCGGTTTTTGATCGGGCGTGCTGGGGAACCATTCCGCGCCCGCTTGCGCGGTGACCGTTTTCAACTGCTCAATTGCAGCGGGGCGATACACGTCGCCCGATACCGTCAACACTTTTTTCTTGCGTTGGTTGATGAGCCAACGCGCCAGCTTGGCCGTCGTGGTGGTTTTGCCTGCACCTTGCAAACCGGCCATCAAAATCACGGCGGGCGGTTGCGCGGCGAGGTTCAAGTCGCTCACACCTTCGCCCATGGTGGCGGCCAACTCTTTGTTGACGATGGCGACCAAGGCTTGACCTGGCTGCAGCGAGCCCACCACTTCTTGACCTAAGGCTTTTTCTTTCACACGCGCAATGAAGTCGCGCACCACGGGCAAGGCCACGTCGGCCTCAAGCAGCGCCATGCGCACTTCACGCAACATGTCAGACACGTTGCTTTCGGTGATACGGGCCTGCCCACTGATGTGCTTGACGAGGCGCGATAGTTTGTCGGTAAGGGCTGATGCCATATAAACCCCTTTGAAGGGTTGGTTGTCTGTGTGTAGCAAAACGCTAAACTGTTGCCATGATTTTAGCCAGCGACATCCCGCTCACCCTTTGGCTTGGCCTGCCCACGGCGGCCGCCTATGCGTTAACAGCACTTATTGGCCCGCGCGTGGCACCAGAGCTGGGTCACCGTCTCTTGAGCGTGCCTTGGGCGCTGCACGGTTTAGGGCTGGTATTTGCCTTGTTCGCCCCCCAAGACGACGGTCTGCGCTTTGGTTTTGCGCCGGCTTTGTCTGTCACGGCTTGGTTGATGCTGACCTTTTATGTGCTGGAGCAGCATTGGTTTCCCCAGTTGCGCACGCGCTGGACGCTGTGCATCGTGGGTGCTGGTGTCGTCGTGATCGCGGCGGTTTTCCCTGGCTCGGCCCTGAACACGCAGGCCTCACCCTTGCTGCCGCTGCACTTGGCGCTGGGTGTGGCCTCCTATGGTTTGTTTGCTGCCGCCGTGGTGCATGCATGGCTGATGACACGCGCTGAAAAGCTCATGCGATTAGGTGCTGACAGCAGCGTGGGGCTGCCCTTGCTCACACTCGAACGCCTCACCTTCCGCTTCGTCAGCGCCGGCTTTGTACTGCTGACCGCGACCTTGGCTGCTGGCTGGCTGTTTGGTGACCGTTTGTACGGCGCCCAATCCGCTTGGAGGTGGGACCACAAAACGGTGTTCTCCGTGTTGTCTTGGCTGACATTTGCCCTGTTGCTCGTGGGGCGTAGCCGCTTTGGTTGGCGCGGCCGTAAAGCCGTGCGCGTGCTCTACATCGGCGCTGGCTTGCTGCTACTTGGCTATGCGGGCTCACGCTTTGTGCTGGAAGTTATTTTGGGTCGTGTGATATGAAATACCTCGCATGGCTATTGATCCTGATGGTCGGTATTTGGTGGTTTCGCCAAAAGCGTCAATCCCACTCGACCGAGCACAAAGAATCGGGCGCACAAGTGATGGTGCCCTGCTCCGAATGCGGCGCACATGTCCCCGCAAGCGATGCCATTCGTGGCGCAAAAGGTGTGTATTGCAGCAAAGCGCACCGACAAAGCCATGAAGCCTGACGCCATGACACCCCTGTGGCGCAAGGGCTGGTACCGTTTCGCGCACCACACGCCCTCGCCTAACTTCGGGTCTCGGCCCGCTGATATCTCCATCGACTTGGTGGTGCTGCACTCGATCAGCTTGCCACCGGGTCAATACGGCGGCCCCGAAATCGAAGCGCTGTTCACCAACACCTTGGACTGGGACGCCCACCCCTACTTCCAACTCATCCGTGGCGCTGAAGTCTCGGCCCACTTTGTGATTCGTCGTGATGGCGCTTTGATTCAGTTTGTCAGTTGCGACGATCGCGCTTGGCACGCCGGTAGCTCGCACTACCAAGGCCGTGACAACTGCAATGACTTTTCGATTGGCATTGAACTCGAAGGCCTAGAGGGCGAGACGTTTGAAGCGCAGCAATACGAAACCTTGAGCAGTGTTTGCGCCGCCATCGCACAGCACTACCAACTTCACCAGATCGCAGGTCACCAACATGTGGCCCCTGATCGCAAACAAGACCCAGGCGCAGGGTTCGATTGGCCATTTTTGCAGCGATCTTTGGGTTGGACGGACCACAACTTCCCCGTTAAAAATTAATTTTTCGTCATTGAATAAAAAAAATTACCGCACTTTTTTTAAACAAGTCGATCGCATCACGAGGCTGCATGCGCATCAGCGGATCAAAACCCTTGAAACAGGGCTTAAAACCTAGATTCCAAATCTGATTTCCCGTCAATACAGAGCGCAACAGCGGGTATCAAAAACTGTCTTTTGTTGCCTTTTTATTTTAAAAGCTGAAATGTAATCATTTCCTACCAAAACACTACCTGTAGCGTATTGGCACCCTGATGAACACCAGATATAGTGTCTACCTACATTTTCAAAAAGTGGTCATGACACCACTTTTGCACGCCGTATTGAACCGCTCACAAGAAAGAAAAAACATGCAAACAGCTGAGACCTCTGTGCACGCAAGCCCCCTGAGTCAACCGCCTGTC
>CAIODK010000170.1 GCA_903856995.1 uncultured Burkholderiales bacterium | reverse complement strand
TGATTTTTATTCGGCCTTTCTCGATCAAATGACCAACCCTAGTCAATATGGCTTGACCAATGTGACAGACCCTGCGTGTCCAGCCAATGCCCGACTAGGACAGGATGGGCTACCAGAATACAACTTTGAAACATGCACAACGACAAGCTTGTCTGCAACACCAGGCAAAGCAAGCCCCGACTGGTGGAAGACCTACGCCTTCTCCGATGGTTTTCATCCGACACCGAACGGGTACCAGCTGATGAGCCAATTGGTGGCACGCTCACTCACGCAAGCGGGTTGGATCAAGTAACCCCACATCGTCGATCCGAAACCAACGCAAGCGAAAATACGGATTTCTTCGATGTGATGGGTTTCTAAATGCGCAAGCCAATGCGGTTTTTCTTGCAGAGTGCACTGTTGGCGGTATTTGCCCTGAACGCACATGCCGCGTTGCAAGATGAAATTCAGGTCTACACCGATGACATCAACCAACCCGGTGAGTTTGGGCTGGAGGTGCATATCAACACCACGCCCAAGGGTGTGACGACGCCCAGCTACGCGGGTGAGGTTGTCAACCACCACGGCTTGCGTGTGACGCCAGAATTCTCAATGGGTGTGACGAAAACGGTAGATGTGGGCCTCTACCTCCCCACGGTGCGAAGTGCTGCAGGCGATTACAGCGCGGCGGGCATCAAGTTCCGTATCAAGTGGCTGCCTCTGCAGGCGCAAGACAACGGTGGGTGGTTCAGCGGCATCAACTTAGAGGTGGGGCAAGTCAAGCCTGAGTTCTCCGAGTCCGTCCGCAGCACCGAGGTCCGCACCATCGTGGGATGGAAGAACAAAGAGTGGTTGCTGGCGACCAACCCGATTTTTGGTTGGGATCTTTCGACCGGCTACACGCACCGCTCGCCAGACTTCACACTCGCCAGCAAAGTGGCACGTAAGGTGTCAGAGACGGTGGCCTTGGGCGTTGAGTATTACAACGGCAAAGGCCGCATCAACCACCTGCTTCCAAGCAGCTTGCAAGAGAAATCGCTCTATGTGGTGTTGGACTACGAGGGCGAGCCGTTTGACTTTCAGGTCGGCGTCGGCAAAGGCCGCACCGCCGTGACAGACACCTGGACGGTCAAAGGGATTGTGAGCTACCCGTTCTAACAGGGCGGGCTTAAATCAATCCCTCATAAGCGATGGTGATGGGCGCGTGGTCTGAAAATTTCTCGTCTTTGTAGATCGATTCACTGCGCGCCTTGGCGGCCACTGCGGGCGTTGCCAAGTGGTAGTCCAATCGCCAGCCCACGTTGTTGGCATAGGCTTGGCCTCGGTTGCTCCACCAGGTGTAGCAGGCGTCGGTGGTGTCGGGTTCGAGTGCGCGGTACACGTCCACGATGCCACCTTCGGTGGTGAGCTGTGTCATCCACGCACGCTCTTCAGGCAAGAAGCCGCTGTTCTTTTTGTTGCCCTTCCAGTTCTTCAGGTCGGCTTCGTTGTGCGCGATGTTGATGTCGCCGCAGAGTACAAACTCACGGTCTTGTTTGAGTGCGTTCAGGTGCGGGTATATGGCGGCTAAGAAACGGAACTTGGCGTCCTGGCGCTCAGGGCCCGAGGACCCGCTGGGAAAATAGCTGCTGATGATGGACAGCTTTTGAGTGGGCGTATCAAAGCGCAGCTCCACGTAGCGTCCTTCGTTGTCAAACTCGCCGCCGTCAAAACCGACGATGACGTCGCTCGGCTCATGCTTGGTGTACACGCCCACGCCTGAGTAGCCTTTTTTCTGAGCGTAGTGAAAATGGCCCTTCAACCCAGCCAAGGTGTCAAATGTGCCTTCGATGTCGGGGGCTTGGGCTTTGATTTCTTGCACGCAAATACAATCAGGGCTGGCTTTATCGAGCCAAGCTTCCACGCCCTTGCGGGCAGCTGAACGGATACCGTTGAGGTTGAGGCTGGTTAGTTTGAACAAGGAATTTCCCCATGAGTAAGAGTGCCGTTGCCAACGACGTGTTGGCGCAAGAGTTTGTGCAATTTTCGCTGGATTGTGGCGTGCTGAAATTTGGCGAGTTCAAAACCAAGGCAGGCCGCCTGTCGCCGTACTTCTTCAACGCCGGTTTGTTTGACGATGGCGCGAAGTTGGGCAAGCTGGCCAGTTTCTACGCCAAGCGTTTGGTGCAAAGCGGCATCGAGTTCGATATGATTTTTGGCCCCGCCTACAAGGGCATTCCTTTGGGTGCGGCCGTGGCGATTGAGCTGGCGCGCTTGGGTAAAAACGTGCCCTTCGCCTACAACCGCAAAGAAGCTAAAGACCACGGCGAAGGCGGTAGCCTCGTGGGCGCGCCGCTCAAAGGTCGCGTGTTGATCGTGGACGATGTGATGAGTGCGGGTACAGCCGCACGCGAATCGATCGCCCTCATCAAGGCGGCCGGTGCCACGCCCCATGCGGTGGCGATTGCGCTGGACCGTCAAGAAATGGCGACTGAAAAGCAAGCCGACGGAACAACCCAAGACGTGCCGTACAGCGCCGTGCAATACGTGCGCGAGCAAGTGGGCTTGCAGGTCTGTGCGATTGCGGAGCTGAGCGATTTGCTGACGTACTTGAATGCGCAGCCTGGAAATGCGATGGGCGAACACTTGGCGCGCACGCAGGCCTACCGCGATCGCTACGGCGTTAATTAAGCGCCGTAGTAACGGTCGGCTCGGTGGTTGACCGCAATCACCAAGTTGAGGGCAAATGCGCCCAGCAACGAGAGCAAGGCCTTGTAGCCATCGGTCAGTGCAAAGGCCGTGAGCAAGATGATGGCGTCAATCGCCATTTGCACATGGCCTGCACGCCAGCCACGCGTTTTTTGTAAATACACAGCCATGATCGTGACCCCGCCGAGGCTGGCGCCGTGGCGAATCAAAATCAGAATGCCGGTTCCCACCAGCAAGCCAGCCATCAGCGCTGCAAAGATGGGGTCGAGGTAGGCAAACGAAATCCAGCGCGGCAGCAATTCGACATACGCAGACAGTAAGCCCACGGACGCAAACGTCTTGATCGTGAAGGCGTGACCGAGCTTGTGCCAGCCGAACACATAGAACGGCAAGTTGATGACGAACAACACCGCGCCTAAAGGTAAGCCAAAAAAGTAGTGCGCTAAAAACGCCACCCCCGTCGTGCCACCGGTAAACAAAGTGGCCTCACGGAGCATGCAAACACCCAGCGCAACAAACAAGCATCCTGTGAGCAGGCCTTGAATGTCCTCAAGCCTGCTGTGCGGCGCTGCGGGCGCGGGGGTCATGACGCAGCGCCGTAGCCCATGGTCTGTGGTAACCACAGCACCAGTTGCGGGAAGAACGTCAGGGCCAGCAGCAAGGCCAGTAGCATGACCAAGAACATCCAACCCTCGCGCATCATCTCGCCGATGGGGATGCCCGTGAGGGCCTTGGTCACAAACAGCAGCATGCCAAAGGGTGGATGGATGAGGCCAATCATCATGTTGAGCACCACCAGCACACCGAAGTGGACCAGGTCAATGCCCAGCGCATTCACGGCGGGTAGCAGCATGGGGACAAACACCAGCAGCAGCACCGACACATCCAAGAAGCAGCCGAGCACCAAAAACATCACGTTGACCATCAGCAAAAACTGAATGCGGCTGAGGTGCATGCTGTCGACCCAGGCCGCCATGTTTTGTGGCACCTGCTCGGCAGTAAAGGCGTAGTTCAAGATGAACGAGCCCGCCAAGATGATGGTGATGACGGCGCTGGCGCGGGTCGACTCCATCACCACGTCCCAAAAGCTGCGCCAAGTGAGCGCGCGGTACACCACGGTAGACAAAATCAAGGCATGCAAGGCAGCCACCGCCGCCGCTTCGGTTGGCGTGAAAGCGCCCGAGTAAATGCCGCCCAACAACACGATGGGCATGGACAGCGGCAACGCGCCACGAAACAAAATGCCCGGCCATTCGCGCATGGGGATGGGGTCTTCACGCGGCATGTTGCGTTGGGTCGCAATGATGTGGACCACCCCCATCATCAGCACAGTCATCAACAAGCCGGGGACCACGCCGCCCAAGAACAAAGCACCGACCGATGCGCCTGACACCAATGCATAAATGACCATCGGGATGGAGGGCGGAATGATGGGCCCGAGCGTGGCGCTGGCCACCACCACGGCACCAGCGAAGCCACGTGTGTATTCGGGCTTTTTGAGCATCTGGCGAATCGTCACCAAGCCGGGGCCGGCGGCATCGGCAATCGCGCTGCCGCTCATGCCCGAGAAGATGACGCTGACCAAAATATCCACCTGCGCCAAGCCACCGCGCATGCGGCCGACGAGGATGCGGCAGAAATCAAAAATGCGTTCGCTCACAGTGCCTGCGTTCATCAAGTTGGCGGCAAACACAAACAGCGGAACGGCCAGCAGCACGTAGCTGTTGTACAGGCCGTTGCTCACCTGCTCGGCGACGAGACCAAGGTCTTGGCCTTTGGTGATGAGGTAGGCCACGCCCGACATGAGCATGGAAAACCCAATGGGCATGCGCAGCAACATGCCCAACACCATGACAACAGCGAGTGCGGTGAGGGGTGACAGCGTCATGGCTTGGCCTCCTGTTCTTCTAAGCCGCGGTTGTTCATGGCTTCGACGAGCCCTTGCCAACTGCGAGCGGCCAACGCGACGAGCAGCAACACAAAAGGCAGAAACACCCATTCAAAAGACAAGCCCAAGACGGCAGTTTTTTCACGCGCCATGAAGTGCACATATTCCCAACTGGCAGGAAGGGCTGCAATGGCTAGGCCCCCAATGAGCGAGTGACCCACCATGCGCATGAGTCTGCGGGTGGTGGGACTGGCGCTGTTCCACACGAGGTCGAACATCACGTGCTCTTTCTCCGGGACGATGAAGGCACAGGCCCACAAGATGACCCACAAATACAAGATGACAGCCAACTCGTCGCTCCACGGCAACGGCTGGTTGAACGCGAAACGCGCCACGATTTGCACGAGAAATGTGACGAACAGGGCAAGAAAAAGCAGTCCGCCTATGGCTTTGGCTAGCTTGCCAATCAGGTCAGCAATTTTGTGAAAGAGCATCTCTTACTTGGTGGCGTTGATGCGATCAATCAGGCCCTTGGGCCAGTTTTGCGCCATCTCAGATGTGTCGTAAGCCGTTTGCACCGCTTTACGGAAAGCAGCTTGGTCGGGCTTGTTGACCTTCAAGCCTTGCTTCTTGAAGAAGTCCAAAACTTGTCCTTCTTCTTGAATGCGGTTGTCGTTGTTGAACTTCGCAGCCGCTTGCGCGGCGGCTTTGAGGTGCTTTTGTTCAGTGGCTGAGAGGCTATGCCACGTCTTGTTAGACACAGCGATGAACAAGCTGTCGACCAAGTGATTGGTCAACACAATTTGTTGTGTCACTTCGTAAAACTTGGCCGCACGCACGGTGGGCAGGGGGTTGTCTTGGCCGTCGATGGTGCCAGTTTTGAGGCCCATGTACACCTCGCCAAACGCGAGGGGTGTGGCAGTCGCGCCCAAAGAATCGCCCAAGAACAACCACTCTTTTGAGCCGGGCATGCGCAGCTTCACGCCTTTCAGGTCTGCCGGTATGTTGACCTTGCGGTTGTCGCGCAAGTTGAGTTGGCGTGTGCCCAAGTAAGCCGTGGCGAGCAAGGTGACATCCATCTTTTCAGAGGCGAGTTTGAACAACTCGTCGCCGATGGGGCCGTTGAATACCTTTTGTTGGTGCTTGGGGTCGCGGATGACGTAGCCCGCCGTGAAGATCGAAAACTCAGGCACCAGTTTGGCAATGTCAAACGCCGAGATAGACGCCAGCTCCAAGTTGCCACGCGCCATCGCCGCTGGCTCTGTGCCTTGCTTGAACAAGGAGCCGTTGAGGTTGATTTGCACGTCGTACTGAGCGGGAGCCGATTTGTTCAGGGACTCTTTGAATACGCCCCACATCTTGCCGTGCCAATCGTCGGGCACCGCTGGGCTGGAGATGCGCAGCAAGGTGGGTGCTGGTGCGGCGGCTTGTGCGAGCGCGGCGGGCACGTGCGCGGCCATCAATGCAGTGGTTGCGGCGAAGCCCAACAGGGTACGGCGAAGCAAGGTGGGTGTGTTCATCGAGTTGTCTCCGAATGTGGCTGTGTGTCAGCTCAGTTTTTTCATCAGCAGGGCGTTGACTTGTGCTGGGTTGGCTTTGCCTTTGCTGGCCTTCATGATGGGGCCGACCAAGCCATTCAGCGCCTTGGTGTTGCCCGCCTTGAACTCTTCCACGTTCTTGGGATTGGCAGCCAGCACCTCGTCGATGATGGCTTCCAACGCGCCGGTGTCGTTGATTTGTTTGAGGCCTTTGGCTTCGATGATGGCGTCGACATCGCCTTCGCTACCGGAAGGGCCTTCCTTGTTCCACAAGCCTTCGAACACCTGACGTGCGGCGTTGTTGCTGATGGTGTTGTCTGTGATGCGGGCAATCAGCGTGGCGAGTTGTGCGCTGCTGACGGGCAAGGTGTCAAAGCTCACATCGCCTGTGTTCACACGGCGAGACACTTCACCCATGATCCAGTTGCTGGCCAATTTGGGTTGACCGCAAGCTTTGGCGGTGGCTTCAAAGTAAGCGGCAGTCGCTTTGCTTTGCGTCAGTTGGGCGGCGTCGTAGTCGGGCAGAGCGTAGTCGCGCACAAAACGCTCGGCCATGACGCGGGGCAGCTCGGCCATTTCGCTTTTCACGCGTTCCACCCAGTCGCGACCAATCACCAACGGTGGCAAGTCTGGGTCAGGGAAATAGCGGTAGTCAGCGGCGTCTTCTTTGGTGCGCATGGCGCGTGTCTCGCCCGTGTCGGGGTCGAACAGCACGGTGGCTTGCTGGATGGCGTGGCCGTCTTCGATTTGGTCGATTTGCCAACGCACCTCAAAGTCGATGGCTTGTTGCATGAACTTGAAGCTGTTCAGGTTCTTGATCTCGCGGCGGGTGCCCAACTCAGCGCCGGGCTTGCGCACCGACACGTTGGCATCGCAGCGGAACGAGCCTTCTTGCATGTTGCCGTCGCAAATGCCAATCCACGTGACGATTTTGTGCAGCTCTTTGGCGTAGGCCACGGCTTCGTCGCTGCTGCGCATGTCGGGTTGGGTCACGATCTCGAGCAGCGGTGTGCCTGCGCGGTTCAAGTCAATGCCTGACTGGCCCCCACCTCCTAATGCCGAGTCTTCGTGCAGCGACTTGCCCGCGTCCTCTTCGAGGTGGGCACGCTCCAAGCGCACGGTTTTGCGCACGGTTTCCTTGCCTTCTTCCAAATAGAAGGAGACCTCGCCGCCTTGCACCACGGGGATCTCGAACTGGCTGATCTGGTAGCCCTTGGGCAGGTCGGGGTAGAAGTAGTTTTTGCGCGCGAAGATGCTGCGCTCTGCGATGTGCGCGTTGATGGCCAGGCCGAACTCGATGGCGCGTTCGACCGCGCCCACGTTCATCACGGGCAGTGAGCCGGGCAGGGCCAAGTCGACCGCGCAGGCTTGGGTGTTGGGCTCAGCACCAAACGCCACCGAGGCGCGGCTGAAAATTTTGCTCTGCGTGGAGAGTTGGGTGTGGGTTTCGAAACCGATGACGACTTCGTAGCCTTGAACTAATTTGGACATTTAAACGCCCTCCGGCTTGGCGTTATGGAAATCGGTCGTCAGTTGGTATTGGTGTGCGACGTTCAACAAACGCGCTTCTTGCAAGTAGTTGCCAATCAACTGCATGCCCACGGGCATGCCAGCTTCGCCAAAACCTACAGGCACGCTCATGCCAGGCAAGCCAGCCAGCGATGCGGGGAGGGTGAAGATGTCGGCCAAGTAGTCAGCCAACGGGTCGCTGGCGTTGTTGCCCAGCTTCCATGCCACGGTAGGGGCGACAGGACCGGCAATCACGTCGCACTCAGCGAAGGCGCGCTGGAAGTCGTCCGCAATCATGCGGCGAATTTTTTGCGCTTGCAGGTAGTAGGCGTCGTAGTAGCCGTGGGAGAGTACATACGCGCCGGTCATGATGCGGCGCTTGACCTCTTCACCAAAGCCTTCGGCGCGGGTCTTTTTGTACATGCTGGTCAGGTCGGTGTAGTCTTTGGCGCGGTGGCCAAACTTCACGCCATCAAAGCGGCTCAGGTTCGAGCTGGCTTCGGCGGGCGCGATGATGTAGTACACAGGAATGGCCAGCTCGGTGCGGGGCAGCGTGATGGGCACGAGCTTGGCGCCTTGGGCTTCCAAGGTTTTGAGCGCCGCGTCAATCGCGGTGCGCACGTCAGTGGCGAGGCCTTCGCCAAAAAACTCTTTGGGGATGCCGATGCGCAAGTCTTGCAAGCTGTCGCCCAGCTTGGCAGAGAAGTTCTCAGTCGGCACATCGAGCGAGGTGGAGTCACGGTCCAAATCAGGGCCGCACATGGCGGACAGTAGCAAGGCGCAGTCTTCTGCACTGCGGGCCATGGGGCCGGCTTGGTCGAGGCTGGAGGCGTAGGCGATCATGCCGTAGCGGCTGGCGCGGCCATACGTGGGCTTGATGCCGGT
>CAIODK010000169.1 GCA_903856995.1 uncultured Burkholderiales bacterium | reverse complement strand
TGGTAGGTGCGGTAAAGCAAAAACTGTTTGAGGATATGTGCATCACCCGCCACAAAACCACTGCGCATGCCGGGCACATTGCTGCGTTTGGACAGGCTGGTGAAAGCCACCAAGTTTTTAAAGTCAGTACGGCCCAGCTTCGCTGCCGCTTCAAGACCACCTAGGGGCGCTTCTTCGCGGAAATAAATCTCGCTGTAACACTCGTCACTGGCAATCACGAAGCCGTATTGGTCACTCAAAGCAAACAATTTGGCCCAATCGCTCAATGGCATGACAGCGCCAGTGGGGTTGCC
Source organism: uncultured Burkholderiales bacterium (assembly GCA_903856995.1). Taxonomy (GTDB): domain Bacteria; phylum Pseudomonadota; class Gammaproteobacteria; order Burkholderiales; family Burkholderiaceae_C; genus Limnohabitans. The sequence goes on along the minus strand of CAIODK010000169.1, from coordinate 2,956 downwards.
GGGCGAGCAGACAAACAGCAGCTGCGTGTTTGCCCAGACGTTTGCAGGCACGCTGTCCCAGTTGACGTTGAAGTTCAACGCGGGGTCGCTGGGCGCGTAATAGGTTTTGGCACCAGCCAACAGGGCTGCGCCTTCGTAGATTTGATAGAACGGGTTGGGGCAGACGACCGTGGCATGGGGTTGGGTCGGGTCAATCACCGTTTGGGCAAAGGCAAACAAGGCCTCGCGTGAACCGTTGACCGGCAGCACTTGGGTGGCTGCATCGAGTTTGAGGCCGTAGCGGCGCTGCATCCAGTTCACACAGGATTCGCGCAACGCAGGCAAACCTGCGGTGGCGGGATAGGCGGCGAGCTGAGCGGTGGCCTTGGCCAAAGCGTCCAGTACCAACTGCGGCGTGGCGTGACGTGGCTCACCAATTCCCAAGCTGATGGGCGAGTAGGCGGGATTGGGGGTGACAGACGAGAAAAGTTGCTTCAGCCGCTCAAATGGATAGGGCTGCAGAGTCGAAAGAAGGGGGTTCATGACTGCTATTATCCCCGCGCGCCCTTACCAATCTAAACCTGTATGTCTAATTCCCCTTTGCTTGACCTGACCCGTGCCAAAGAGTTCGCTTTTGAAGAAGAGCAGTTGCACGAATTAGTTGTTACGTTTGAACAAAGCTTGGCAGAGGAAATAGCCGTAATTCAAGCCAGTTTGGCCAGTGACGCGGCCTTGAAGGTTGAGCATTCTTTGCACGTGCTTAAGGGCTTCATGCCCTTGTTCGCGGTCGAATGCTTGGCCCAAAACGTCACTGATTTGTACCAAAGCTGTCGGCAACAACCGCTGTCGGTGACCGGGACTGCCTTTACTGCATTAGTTCCCAGTTTGGATCGCTTGCTCGCTGAGGTACGTGCCTACCTCCGCGCTTTATGATTCAGCTTGTGTCTAGAGAGGCTTTTTAGTGCGTCTGAATTCAATTAAGTTATCGGGTTTCAAGTCCTTTGCGGAACCCACGAATTTCCTGTTGCCTGGCCAATTGGTCGGTGTGGTGGGCCCCAACGGTTGCGGCAAATCCAACATCATGGATGCCGTGCGATGGGTGCTGGGCGAAAGCAAGGCAAGCGAATTGCGTGGCGAGTCCATGCAAGACGTCATTTTTAACGGCACCAACACGCGTAAACCATCCAGCCGCGCCAGTGTGGAGCTGGTGTTTGACAACGCTGACCACCGCGCCGGTGGCCAGTGGAGCCAGTTCCCTGAAATCGCCGTCAAGCGTGTGCTGACCCGCGATGGCGGATCCAGCTACTACATCAACAACCAGCCTGTGCGTCGCCGAGACGTGCAAGACGTGTTCTTGGGCACGGGCCTCGGACCACGCGCCTACGCCATCATCGGCCAAGGCACGATCAGCCGCATCATTGAATCCAAGCCCGAAGAGCTCCGTTTGTTCTTGGAAGAAGCTGCGGGCGTTTCAAAATACAAAGAACGCCGCCGCGAAACCGAAAACCGCCTGAGCGACACACGTGAAAACCTCACCCGTGTCGAGGATATCTTGCGCGAGTTGAACGCCAACTTAGAGAAGCTCGAAAAACAAGCTGAAGTGGCCCAGCGCTATCACGGCCTGCAAGCCGACGTGACCTTGAAGCAGCAACAGCTGTGGTTCCTGCGTCGCGCTGAGGCAGAAACCGACCAAGTGGGCATCAAAACCCTCGCAGACAAAGCGGTGAACGACCTCGAGTCCCGCATCGCTGACTTGCGTCACATCGAAGCCGATTTAGAGACCGTCCGCCAAGCGCACTATGCCGCAGGTGACCAGGTCAACCAAGCCCAAGGCGCGCTTTATGAAGCCAGTGCTGAAGTAGGGCGCTTAGAGGCAGAAATTCGTTTTGTGGTGGAAGGCCGCCAACGCGCTGAAGCACGACTGTTGCAAATCAAAGAACAAACCGCGCATTGGGCCGCCCAGAGCGACCAAGCACACCAAGAGATTGAAAACTTGGCCTCCATGGCCATAGACGGCGAAGAAAAAGCCATCATGCTCGCCGCTCAGGTGGAAGAGCAAGCCATGCAGCTGCCCGAGTTGGAAGATGCCTTGCGCGTCGCCCAACAACGCAGCAACGAACAACGCGGTAGCGTGGCCCAAGTGCAGCAACAAATTCAGGTGCTGGCTGCCGACCAACGCAACATTGAAGAGCAAAGCCGAGGCCTCGATGCGCGCCAAGAACGCCTGAGCGCTGACCGCAATGCTTTGGCGGCTCCAGATGAGGTGCGCCTGACCAACCTCCAAGCGCAGCTGCAAGAAGCCCAGTCACTTGCCGAAGTGACTGCCGCGCAGTTGGAAGACTTGCAAGTCAACGTGCCCATGCTCGACGAAGCACGCCGCACCGCACAGCAAGCAGTCAACGCAGAGCAAACCAAGCAAGCCGATTTGTCGGCCCGTTTGGAAGCCCTCAAAGCGCTGCAAGAAAAAGTGCAAACCGATGACAAGCTCAAGCCTTGGCTCGTGAAGCACGGTTTGGATGGCCTGCAAGCTTTGTGGAGCCGCATCCACATCGAAGCAGGTTGGGAAAATGCCCTTGAGTCGGCTTTGCGCGAACGCATGGCATCGCTTGAAGTCAGCCGGTTAGACATCGTGCGCGCTTTCCAAACGGATGCGCCGCCTGCCAAGTTGGCCTTCTACACCGCACCGATAGCCTCTGCGCCGCAAGCCAATGGTGCCTTGCCCCGTTTGTCGGACTTGCTGCGTCTGAACGATGCGGGTCAAACTGCCTTGCTCACGGATTGGCTCAATGGCTGCTTCACCGCCGCCAACCTAGACGACGCCTTGGCCAAACGCAGCACCCTGCAGCCGGGCCAAGTGATTTATGTGCCCAGTGGGCATGCCATCAGCGCCCACAGCGTGAGTTTTTACGCGCAAGACAACGAGCAATCTGGTTTGTTGGCGCGCGCCCAAGAAATTGAAAACCTCGACAAAAGCAAC
>CAIODK010000168.1 GCA_903856995.1 uncultured Burkholderiales bacterium | reverse complement strand
TTGCACGGTCGGTAGGTCGGCCGGTGTCTCAGGCACACGCACGGGCTGTGGGTCGGTTGTGTTGAAGCTTTCCGCGGTGAGGCCTTGGAGTACATAGACCTCCCAGCCCATTTGGGCCAACCATGACGCCGACATGTTGGCCCGCACACCATCGTCGTCGCACAGCACCAAACGTGCGCCGCGCACGGCGGCTTGGTGGTCGGTCTCTTGCACCAGTTGGCCGCCAGGGGCACTGCGTGCGCCCGCCACATGGCCGGCTGCGTATTCTTCAGGCGTGCGCACATCAAAGAAGTAGGTGGTGCGTGTGGGGTCGGCTAACCAAGCGTGCAGCTCGTCCATGCACACGCGCTTCGCGCCGGCACGCATGGCTACCGCAAAGGCGCTGGCGGCGGCTTTTGTGCGTGTGGCGTCGTCCACCACCACGGGGAAACGCTTGTCCGCACCTTTGACCAGCTCTTGGCCCGCCAAGGTCCAGCCAATCGTGCCGTTGCGCAGCGCGCTGACGGGGTTGGGGATGCCCGAGTTGATGAGCGACTGTGTCCCAATGATGCTGCGCGTTCGGCCAGCACAGTTGACGATGATGCGCGTGGTTGCGTTGGGCGCTAAGGCCCGTGCACGCAACACCAGTTCGGCCCCCGGCACGCTGATGCCGCTGGGAATGCTCATGGTTTGGTACTCATCAAAGCGGCGAGCGTCCATCACCACCACATTGGCTTTGGCGTCGATCAGAGCTTTGACTTCTTGGGCCGACAGCGAAGGCGTGTGGCGCTGGGACTCGACCAGTTCGCCAAACGATTTGCTGGGCACATTGACATCGCGGAACACTTCGCCGCCTGCGTCTTGCCAGCCCTTGAGGCCACCGGCGAGTAAATGCACGTGGGTGTAGCCCATGTGTTGCAAATTGCGGGCGGCTTGCAGGGCGAGGCCTTCGCCGTTGTCATACGCGACGATGAATGTGTCAAGGCGCGGGATTCGTGTCCACGCATCGGCTTCAATCCGCCCAAGCGGCAGGTTGGCGGCGAACAGAGGATGGGCTTGCGCGAAGGGGTCTTCTTCCCGCACGTCGAGGATGGCGATTTCTTGGCGTTGCAATAGGGCTTCGCGGATTTGTGCGTAGGTGGCGAGTGGGAACTCGCTGGGTGCTTCTAGCTTGGCGTTGCTGTAGCCTGAGATAAATTCTTTCACCGTGCCATCTTCATGGAACACATGGCGGCTTACCTTGCCAATGTTGGCCCCGTACACATGGATGCTGATGGAGGGCTTGTCGGCCAGTGCATTCCACACGCGATGCACATCGCCGATGGTGGGCGACACGGCTTCGACATGGCCCACCTCAATCCGAGTTTGCTCAGCACTGGCCAGCCAATGGCCTTGTGCGTTTTTGGCAAAGGGCTGGCACAGCTCTGCGCCGCGCAGCACCCCCACCAAACCCCATACCGTGTGGTCGTGAATCGGTGTGGCTTGGCCGGGCCCCCACACAAAGCTCACCACTGAAAATCGGTCATCAGGGTCGGCGTACAGCAGGTATTGCTGGTAGCGCTCAGGGTTGGGTTGGGCGTAGTCGTCGGTGAGCCAGTCGTCTTGTGCAATCAGTTCGGCCAGCAGGGTTTTGCCCCGCGCCAAAATTGCCGCTTCATCGGGCGTGCTTTGAATCAAGTCGTCGAGTTGTGCGACGAAACTTTGTAAACGTGGCGAATCAGCGAGCTGTGGTGTACGAAAAGTCATGGGGTCATTGTTTCACAGCGACAATCGAAACTAGTCCTTCTTGGAGACAGATGTGCTTGTAGAACTTTTGAATCATCCCCGCCGTATTTGGCTGTCTATCCTGCTGGTCTGTGCGGGTCTGTTGTCGTTTGGCATGTACTTGCAGCATGTGGTGGGGCTGGTGCCTTGCCCCATGTGCATCGTGCAGCGTTATGTGATGGTGCTGATGGGCTTGGTGGCCTTACTCGGCGTGATCTTCCCGTCTCGAAATGTCTGCCTGCCGGTGGGTGGCGGTTTGGTGTTGTTGGCCGGCGGTGGCGCTTATGTGGCTGCGCGTCAAAGCTGGCTGCAGTGGTACCCGCCAGAGTTCGCCACGTGCGGGCGTGACTTTTACGGAATGATCGAAACCTTCCCCCTGCAACGCGCCATCCCCATGATTTTTAAGGGCAGCGGCGATTGCACCAAGGTGGATTGGACGTTCTTGGGTGGCTCGATCGCCAACTGGTCGTTTGTGGCGTTCGTGGGCCTAGGGCTGTTGGCCCTGGCCACCACTGTGCGCGCCTTGGGTCGTTTATAAGTTTTTGACCAAGACCATGCTCTTGCGGTCCCAGTTGTATTTGCGTTTGCGCGCCTCGGGCAACCAGTCGGGGTCGGCCTGAACAAAACCGCGCTTCAAGAACCAATGCTTGGCGCGTGTGGTCAACACAAAAATACTCTTCAGGCCTTTGTTGCGCGCGCGTTGCTCGATCCGTTTGAGCACTTTCTCACCATCGCCTTGGCCTTGCGACTGTGGTGACACGGTGAGTGCCGCCATTTCTGCCGTCTTGGCTTCGGGGTAGGGGTAGAGCGCGGCGCAGGCAAAGATCACGCCGTCATGTTCGATCACCGTGTATTGGCCCACATCGCGTTCGATTTCGTTGCGGTCGCGTTTGACCAATGAGCCATCGTTCTCAAACGGTTCGATCAGTTGCAAGATGCCGCCCACGTCTTCGTGTGTGGCTTCGCGCAGCTCTTCGAGCTTTTCGTCTACCACCATGGTGCCGATGCCGTCATGCATGTACACCTCCAGCAGCAGCGAGCCATCGACCGCGAACGGCAAGATATGGCTACGCTCAACGCCCGACTCACAGGCCTTCACGCAATGCTGCAGATAAAAGGCGATGTCCGAGGGGTTGGTCGTGGCGGGCAGTGTCGCCATGAGTTTTTTGGCCACATCTAAGGGCAGCTCGGTGTCGATGGGGTTGTCCTCGCCTTCGGGCTCGGAGGGGTGGATGCGGATGCCGGGTGTCTCGGTGACAAAAATCAGTTTGTCGGCTTGCAGCGCGGTGGCTACCGAGGTGGCCACTTCTTCCATCGTCAAGTTGAACGCTTCACCCGTAGGGGAGAAGCCAAAGGGCGAGAGCAGCACCATCGAACCGGCGCTGAGTGTTTGGGCAATGCCCGCCACGTCCACCTTGCGCACCAAGCCTGAGTGTTGAAAGTCCACACCGTCCAAGATGCCCACGGGGCGGGCGGTGATGAAGTTGCCAGAAATCACGCGCACGGTGGCACCCGCCATCGGTGTGTTGGGAAGGGCTTGGCTGAAGGCAGCTTCGATTTCGTATCGCAGCTGACCAGCCGCTTCTTGGGCGCAATCGAGCGACACGCTGTCGGTGATGCGCATGCCGTGCGAATACTGAGGTACATGGCCTTTGGCTGCGAGCTGTTCGTTCACCTGTGGGCGAAAGCCGTGCACCAACACAATGCGCACGCCCATGCTTTGGATGAGCGCTAAATCTTGCGCCAAATTGGGCAGTTTGCCAGCGGCAATGGCCTCGCCCGCGATGCCGACGACAAAGGTTTTGCCGCGATGCATGTGAATGTAGGGTGCGACCGAACGGAACCAAGGCACAAAGGTGAAGTCAAAAACGGCGGACATGGCGGCTGGTTTGTGGCGGGTAAATGGGTGGGCGCCCTCGGTGGAGGCCGGACGGGGATAATTGCGGATTGTCTATCAAGTTAGTCCCTGTTTTGTCTACGCCCGTTCCCTTCCAGATTGAATTTCCAGAATCATTGCCCGTCTCGGCCAGACGCGAGGAGATCATGGCCGCGATGCAGGCACACCAAGTCATCATCGTGTGCGGTGAAACCGGCTCTGGCAAAACCACGCAGTTGCCAAAAATGGCGTTGTTGCTGGGCAGAGGTGGGCCAGCCAAAGTGGCAGGGGAACGCCGCCAAATCATCGGCCACACGCAGCCGCGCCGCATTGCCGCCAGCTCGGTGGCCAAACGTATCGCAGAAGAGCTCAAAACCCCGCTGGGTGAGGTGGTGGGCTTCAAAATCCGGTTTCAAGACCGCTTGAGCAAGGACACCTCGATCAAGCTGATGACCGACGGCATCTTGCTGGCCGAGACCCAAAATGACCCGCTGCTCAAAGCCTACGACACCATCATCATTGACGAGGCCCACGAGCGCAGCCTGAACATCGACTTTTTGTTGGGCTACTTGCGCGAAATTTTGCCGCGTAGGCCCGATCTGAAAATCATCGTCACCTCGGCAACGATAGATGCAGACCGATTTGCGAGGCACTTTGCGTCTGCCAAAGGGCCTGCTCCTGTACTCATGGTGTCGGGCCGCACCTTTCCCGTGGAGATGCGCTACCGACCCTTTGAAGAAAAGCGCGACTACGACCTCAACAATGCCATTGCCGACGCCGTGGATGAGCTCTGGCAAAACCCAAGCCAACAAGGTGACATCTTGGTGTTCTTGCCGGGGGAGCGCGAAATTCGCGAAGCTGCTGACCACTTGCGCGTGCACCTGAGCCACTCGCCCGTGATGCGCAGTGCCGAGGTGCTGCCGTTGTTTGCGCGCCTCTCCAGCACCGAGCAAGACCGTGTGTTTGACACCCGTGGCGGGCGCCGCATTGTGCTGGCCACCAACGTGGCCGAAACCTCGCTGACCGTCCCCGGTATCCGCTATGTGATTGATGTCGGCACCGCCCGTGTCAAGCGCTACAGCTGGCGCAGCAAGGTCGAGCAGCTGATGGTCGAGCCCATCAGCCAAGCCGCCGCCAACCAACGCGCAGGCCGATGCGGCCGTGTGGCGGACGGTATCTGTATTCGCTTGTACGACGCCATTGATTTCAATGGACGCACCCCTTTTACCGACCCTGAAATTTTGCGCAGCTCACTCGCCGGCGTGATCTTGCGCATGAAGGCGTTGCACCTCGGCGACGTGGAGCAGTTTCCGTTTCTCGAAGCGCCACGCCCCAAAGCGATTGCCGACGGCTACCAACTGTTGAGCGAACTGGGCGCTGTGGATGACGACAACGCGCTAACCCCCATGGGGCGCGAGCTCTCGCGCTTGCCGCTGGATCCCCGCGTGGGACGCATGATTTTGGAAGCGCGTGACCGTGGCGCGTTGGACGAAGTACTGGTCATTGCCTCGGCCCTGAGCGTGCAAGACGTGCGTGACCGCCCGATGGAGGCACAAGCCGCCGCTGACCAAGCCCACGCCAAGTTTGACGACGACCGCAGTGAGTTCAGCGGCTACCTGAACCTGTGGAAGTGGCTAGACCACGCACGCGGTGGCAAAAATAACGAACACAAGCTGAGTAACCGCCAATACGAGGCGCTGCTGCGCCAAAACTTCATCAACGTGCGCCGCGTCCGCGAGTGGCGCGACACCCACACCCAGCTGCTGACGGTGGTGACCGAACACAAATGGCGGCTCAACATCTTGCCCGCCAGCTACGAGCAGTTGCACCTGTCGATGCTGGCCGGCTTGCTGGGCAACGTAGGCTACAAACTTGAAGACGAAGAGGCGTATCTGGGCGCACGCGGCATCAAGTTTTACCGCCACCCCGGCGCGCACTTGCGTAAAAAGCCAGGCCGCTGGATCGTGGTGGCCGAGCTGGTCGAAACCACGCGCCTGTTTGGTCGGGGGATTGCCAACATCGACCCGCAGTGGATCGAGCAAGTGGGCGGGCATTTGCTGAAAAAACAGTTGCTCGACCCGCACTGGGAGAAAAAGGCCGCCGAAGTGGTCGCCCTGGAACGCGCCACGCTCTATGGCATCGTGGTCTACAGCGGGCGGCGGGTGAACTACGGCCGGGTGGA
>CAIODK010000167.1 GCA_903856995.1 uncultured Burkholderiales bacterium | reverse complement strand
TGCGGCACGCCGTAGAGCTTGTCTACCTCGGGCAGCAGGCGTTGCAAAGCGCCGCACGCGCGCAACACTTGCAGCATGCGTGAGGGCTTGGCACCCATCAGGCCGCGCGACAACTCTTGCCACACGCGCTCGCTGACCAATGCATCCACCTCACCCTCGGCCACCATCGCACGCATGAGGGCCATGGTCTCGGGTGCCACAGTGAAGTCGGGAAAGCGTGCCGCAAAGCGTGCCAAGCGCAAGATGCGCACGGGGTCTTCGCGGAAGGCGTCAGTCACATGGCGCAGAACTTTGGCGGCGATGTCGCGCGCGCCGCCATAGGGGTCGGTGCGTTGGCCGTGTGCGTCTTGGGCGATGGCGTTGATGGTCAGGTCGCGGCGTGCGAGGTCTTCTTCCAGCGTCACATCAGGGGATGCATGCACAGAAAAGCCGTGATACCCGCGTGCGGTTTTGCGTTCGGTGCGGGCCAGTGCATATTCCTCGCGCGTGTCAGGGTGCAAGAACACAGGGAAGTCGCGGCCCACGGGCTGGTAGCCCTGCGCCACCAACGCTTCAGGCGTGCCGCCCACCACCACCCAGTCGCGGTCAGATCCTGCGTGGCCCATGAGGGCATCACGCACGGCACCGCCAACGAGGTAGATTTCCATCATCACGCCACAAATAAACGTTTGATTGATTTAGGTTCCGCAATTCCCAATGCGCGCAAGCCCGACACATGGGGGGTCGCGATGCTGTTGACTTTCATGGAGTCCAAATTGTCGCGGCTCATGAGTGTCGGGCCTGGGGCCCATTCCATCAGCAGCGCTTGCAGCCAGCCGATGGCATAGGGCAGCGGCAGGATGGGGCGGGCTTGGCCGACCCAGCGGCCAGCGAGTTGTACCAGTTCGGCCAGCGTCATCACGTCGGGGCCGCACGCTTCAAACATCTGGCCCTCGGTACTCGGGGTGTTGACGCAATGCACGATGGCTTGTGCCACGTCGTGCACCCAGACCGGTTGAAAGCGCGTGTTGGCGCCTGCGAGCGGCATGACGGGGAAGACTTTTTGTAGCTTGGCAAACAGGTTGATGAACTGGTCGTCTTTGCCAAAAATCACGCTGGGTCGAATCAGCGTCAAACCGAGCGGGGCTTTTTGGGCGGCAGACAGCAACGCCAATTCACCATGCCCTTTGCTGCGTTGGTACATCGAGGGGCCATGCACATCGGCACCCAAGGCGCTGATGTGTATCAGGCGGGTGACGTTCTCGGCGTGACAGGCGCGCGCTAAGTTCATAGGCAAGGTGACATGTGCGCGGGTGAAGTCGTCTTCGTCGCCGTGCAGGATGGCAATCAGGTTGATGACCACATCGTGGCCATGCACCAAGGCTTGCAGTTGTTTGGGGTCATGCACATCGGCTTGCACCACGGATACGCCGGGCATCATCTGAATGTGGCGCGCCGGCAAGCGGCGCGTGGGCACGGTGATGTGGTGGTGTTGCAGGCTCAGGCGAGAGCACACATGACGACCCACAAAGCCGCTGCCACCGAGGACCAAAATTTTCTTGACTGTGGTTTGTTGCATGCTTGAACTGTAGTGCGAATGGATAAGCCCCGAGTGGTTAGAATTTTTGCATGAACACCCCCCACCGCCTCGCCCTTGCCCTGCTGTTTGCGGTGGCCTTGTGCGATGCGGGTTTGCGTTGGCAGTCGTCGACTGGCGGTGTGACGCCGGAGGCTGCTGTGCTCGTTCAAGCCCAGGCCTGCACCGACTACCGCGTGGTGCGCGAAGGGCTCATCCCCATGCCCGAGGGCGTGCCTGCCGCCCACGCCAGCAGCTTGGTGGCGTTCCCCCCGTCGCACCCGTTGCACGCACACAAGGCCTTGGCGGCTTTTTGGTTTGCGGGTACCCGCGAGAGCGGCTCGGATGTGCAGATTGCCTCGTCCACGTTTGACTACACCACCCAAGCCTGGGATGCGCCGCAATGGGTGGTGAACCGCCACACCGTGGGCCAGGGCCTTGGCATTCAGATTCGCCGCATTGGCAACCCCGTGGCGTGGGCCGATGCACGAGGCCGCTTGCATTTGTTTGTGGTGGCCACGGGCTTGGGCGGCTGGGCGGCGTCGCGGGTGGTGCATTTGACGGAGCAAGCGCCCATGCAGTTCAAGGTGGTGCGGACCTTGCCGCTCACGGCATTGGTGCCCGCTTTTAACACCAGCACCTTGGTGCGCACGGTGCCGATGCCTCTGAGCGATGGGGGCGCGGTGCTGCCTTTGTATTTTGAAATCGGCATCAAGTACGGCGTGGCGGTGCGTTTGAATGCCGAGGGGGAGATGCAAAGCATGACCCGCATCACGCAGCGCCGCGAGGTGTTGCAGCCCACGTTGGTGGCACATTCGCCCACGCATTGGTCGGCCTTCATGCGCGACTACAGCCCCACCGAAATGGTGGCCCATTCCGAAACATGGGACGCCGGCGCGCACTGGCAGGACGTGGGTAATTTGGCACTCTCCAACCCCGGCGCTTCCGTGGCCGCTTTGCGTATGTCGTCGGGTGGCTTGATGCTGGCGCACAACCCCGCAGGCCGTGGCCGAGAGGTGCTGTTGCTCAGCACCTCAGCCAACCAACCGCTGTCGTGGACCACACGCACCCTGATCGACGGCGTGAAAGCCGATGAATACTCGTACCCAACTTTGATCGAAGTGCCAACCATCACGACGGCTTACAACACCCAGCCCGATGTGTGGCTGAGCTACACACACATGCGCAAAGCCATCGCCTTCAAACAACTGCGTTTCAACTGCCCCGTCCGGAGCCAACCATGAGCTGGTCCGATCTGACGCATGCCGTGTTGCCGCAATCGGTGTTCTTACCGCTGTGGGTGAAGCTGTCTTGGGCGCTCGTGGCCTCGGCGGTGGTGCTGCGTCTGACCTATCGCTTGAAGGCCACGGTGTGGCCCGCCGCTGTGGTGGCTGTGCTGATGTTGCTGCCGCGTACCGACGTGTTGTCTGGCTACTTGGCGTTGGCATTTCAAACCCCCAGCGTGGTGTTGGTGGTGTGGGCCTTGTGGTGCTGGGCCGATGTGATTCAGCTGCGCGACCCTGTGGCCACAACCCCCACCGCAGTGGCGTGCCTCGGCGTGCTGCTGGGCTGGGCGTTGGTGCTGGACACCTTGAACGAATGGCCCGCATTTTTTAACCCACAGCTGTATGCGCTGGGCTTTGCGTCTGCGGGCTTGTGGCTGGTGTTGGCGGTGACTGCTGCTGTGTTGCTGTGGGCGCGTGTGGCCCCACGTTGGGTGCTCAGCGCGGTGGCAGTGCTGGCGGTCTATGTACTGCTGCGCTTGCCCACTGGCAATGTGTGGGACGCCTTGCTTGACCCGTTTGTGTGGCTGGCCTTGCACGTGCAGCTGTGGCGCACATGGCGTGCGGCACGCACTTGACGTGCTACAAATTTAAGGTTTTCTCACCAACAAGTATTCGTGCCAGAACAGCACGCGTTCTGGCGTTTGCAAACTCTTGAGGTTGATCTCACCCGCCGGGTGGCGGCCACGCAGCCCAATGCGTTGCGCCAAGAGCTGGCAGTGGGCGGCTTGGCAATCAGGCGCGGCTTGGTCCCAATAACGGTGAACCACCACCGCATCAAACGTCTTGAGGCGCTGTGCAATGTCGGTGTCTGCGTTGGGCTCGTGGTCCATGTAGGGCGTGATGTCGCCCACCCCAGGAATCAAAAAGCGCCAACGCTCAAAGTCGCCATTGAAGTTGCTGGGCGTGGTCAGCTTGGCCCCTTGCACCTGCGCCACCACGTCGGGGGCGTAGGTGTTGGCTGCGGTGTGCAGCGGCGCGCTGAGCATGCCAAACCAAGCAAACAGGCTGAGCACCAAACCGAACAACCAAATCCAGCTGGCTTGCAAAGTCTGTGCGCTGGCACGCGAGAACAGCGTGCCAAACAAGCGCAACAACGCCAACACCTGCAACGCCAAAATCAGCAGCAGCCCGAGGCGGCCCCACAACGGGTAGAGGTCAATGCGCCAACCGGCCCATAAGAACAGGCCCAAAAAGCCAAGCCCCAACAGACTGAACACCGTGCCCAAGCCCATCGCTGTGCGCTGTGCCCATGGGGGCAAACGCCACAGCCAGATGGCGCACAAGACGCTCATCACAGGCATCAGGGGAATCAGGTAACGCGCCGAGCGTTGGCTGGGCACCATGAAAAACACACTCAGCAACAACACATAAATCCACAGCACGGCTTGCGGCTGTACTACGCCGCTGAGGCGTGCGCGCCAAGCGGGACGCATTTGGAACAAACCCCAAACAGCCACGCCCATGATGAGCGGCCCGAGCATGGCCCCGTTTTGCAGCAAGCCCAAGGCCTGCACCCAAATGCTGAAACCACCCACGAAGGCAGTGTGCAAATAGCTGGGGCCACCTGCGCTGACCTTGCCCCAGTTCTCACCCACCACAAACTCACGCCACACGGCCATGGGGTCGGGGTCGACCACAAACCACAACGCGAACAGGCCGAGTGCAAAAAGGGTGCTGAGGGTCACGCGCACAAACCATGCGCGCCATGCGGTGTGGTTGAGCCAGCACAGGCTGATGAACAACGTGGCAGCCAGCGGTGCAATCAGCACAAACGATTTGTACAAGGCCACCATGCCCCAGCTGATGCCGGCCACGGCAAACAAACTGTGGCTGGGTTTGAAGCTGTCGCCCTGCATACCTTGACGGCGCGCATGCAGCACTTGGCACAGCAGCCACCAAAACGGCAGGTTCATCCAGAAGGTTTCAATCGCGCTGGTCAGGTAGGGTCGGCCATAGCGGTAGGTGCTGAAGCAGCCCAAGAAAATCAAGCCAGCGATGAGGCCCACGGTGTTGGCGTTGAGCACTTTGGGGAAAGGGGTAGGCTCGGTTTTGTGACGCAACCAATCGGCGGCCAAAGCGCGTGCAGCCCACACCACCAGCGCGGTGTTGGCCAAGGTGTACAACAAGCTGGGCACGCGCAGCCACAACAGCTTCCACTCGAGGCCCAGCCACGGCATCACCATCGCTTGCCAAAACAGCAGCGGTGGTTTGGTGTTGCGCATGTGGTCCAGCGCAGACGCCAAGGGCAACCATGCACCTGTGCTTTGGGCTTGCAGCCATGTCTTAAAAGCAATGTGGGTGTAGACCAGCTCGTCGCCGTTGCGCGGAATGTTTTCGCCGCCTAGGTCAAACATGTAAACCAACACAGCCAGCAGCAACACGCCCAGCGTGATGCTTTGGTAGCGCTGCGTGCGTTCGTCGTCCGACACCTCGCGCGGGTTGCCTTTGAACGTCCACCAGTCGTTGGCAAAGTAGTTGATCACGCTGGCCAGCACAATCGCCAGCACGTTGCCCAGCAGGTAGTGCACGTGTTGGGCCAGCCATAGCGTCAAGATGTATTGCACGCTGGTGCCCAGCCACGACGCAAGCCCATAGCGCACAAACTGTGAGGCAATGCCACCATGAAACTCTGCTTGGCGGTCACGCCACGTCCACAGCCGGTTCCACACAAAGTTGTTGACGGTGGCGAGCAAGATGGCAATCGCCAGCGACGCATACAAGCGCTGCTCGCCCGACGCGATGGAGGCCAATAAAAATTCTTGGCACAGGTACAGCACACCCAAGTTCACCACCGTGCCACTGGCCCCGACCAAACCGAATTTGATGTAGCGCCAGCGCGTCAGCAAGGCTTCGACGATCGAGGGTTGGCTGTCAGCCGGTGTGTGTGTGTGCATGTGGCTGAGAGGGGCAAGGAGGTTTAGGTGAGCTGCAATTTGTGCAGCACCAGTTTTTCAACTTCACCGACGGTGATGACTTTGAGGCACTGGTTGTCACCGTCGCAAAAGCTGTCGCGGTGGTTGTAGGCGGTCAAGCAGGGCGAGCAGGCCATGCCGGATTCGAGCACCGTGGCGCGATCGCTGATGGGGCCATACAAGCGGCCTGTCTCGGGGCCGAAGAAGGCAATCACGTCAATCGGCGTGAGGCTGGCAAAGTGGCCGGGGCCGCCGTCGTTGGTCACCAACAGCTCGGCGTTGTGAAACAGCATGAGCAGTTCGCGCAAGTTGCGCGTGTAGCCCGTCAAGCCAATGCAGCGCGGGTGGTTCACGGCGTGCAGCACACGCTGGGCTTGCGGGGTGTCTTCGGGTAGACCGATCACGCCGACGGCACAGCCATTGGCGATCAAGGTTTTGGCCAGTGCGATGTAGCTGTCTTCGGGCCAAGCTCGGATGGGCAAAGCGCCGCCGCTCACGTACAGCAGCACGCGTTTGGGGTTGCCCATGAAACTCGCAAAGTCCACTTGCAAGCGCGCGTGGAAGGCGTGTAGCTCAGCCGCATCGACCGGCAACTGCGGCAGGCTTTGCTGGATGGCCGGCATTAAAAAACGGGTGAGTGGGCGCTGCGTGGCGTCGTTCAACTGCGCTGCTGACCAAGTGAGTGCGGCCTCCATCACCTTGGCCAAGCCCACAAACTGCAGGCTGATGTGTTGGTAGGTGTTGTACGGCACGGGCGCGTTGATGAAGCTACCGCGGTACAAACCCTCTTGCGTGTGCGAGGTAAAGCCGACGCGCACACGGGCGCCGCAGGCGTAGCTCAGCAAGGCGCTGATGCGCGAAAACAGCTCGCAGTCCATCACGCCGTCGAGCTGCAATGCACGCAGCGTGCGGGTGGTGTGCCACAGGTCGTGCAGCAGCGAGCCCAGTGATGCGTCGTCCAGCGAATGCAAATTGGCTTCGGGCACAAAGCCGAGCAAACGCATCACGCCTTGGTTTTTCTTGAGTTGCAACACATGCAGGTCAACGCCTGGGTGCTTGGCCTTGAGCGTGTCGAACATGGCCTTGGCCAACACGACCGAGCCCATCTCGGACAGCAAAATCACCAAAATACGTGGCGTGGCGTTGCGGTGGTGGCGGGCGTTGGGTGCGAACCAAGTCAAAAGCTGAGACCACACCGAAAGCAGGGCGCACAACGCTTGGCCTACCCAGCGATCGATTGCACGTTGTGTCGAAATTTTCATAGTGATGAAATTATCCCACCCCCTCTGAAACGACCCTGGCCTATCTGATAATTCGATTTATGAACCAACTCGACGCCCTCAAACAATTCACCACCGTCGTGGCCGACACGGGCGACTTCAAGCAACTCAGCGCATTTCAACCGCAAGACGCGACCACCAATCCGTCGTTGATTTTGAAAGCGGTGCTGAAGCCGGAGTACCTGCCCTTGCTCAAAGCCACCGTGGCAGCGCACGGCAACGAGCCGATGGACGCGCAGATTGACCGCCTGCTGGTGCGCTTTGGTTGCGAGATTTTGGCCACCATCCCTGGCCGTGTGTCCACCGAAGTGGATGCCCGTTTGAGCTTTGACACACCCGCCACCGTGGCGCGTGCCAAGCGCATCATGGCCTTGTACGAAGCGCAGGGCGTCAAGCGTGAACGTGTGCTCATCAAAATTGCTTCCACATGGGAAGGCATTCAAGCTGCCGCCGAGCTAGAGCGCGAAGGCATTCGAACCAACCTGACCTTGCTGTTCTCGTTCGCCCAAGCTGTGGCGTGTGGTGATGCCAAGGTGCAGCTGATCTCCCCCTTTGTGGGCCGCATTTACGACTGGTACAAGAAGTCGGCAGGCGCGGCTTGGATTGAGGCTGACAACGCCAACGCCAATGACCCCGGTGTGAAGTCGGTGCGGGCGATTTACAACCACTACAAACGCAACGGCATCAAGACCGAGGTGATGGGCGCGAGCTTTAGAAACGTGGGCCAAATCACGGCCTTGGCGGGTTGCGATTTGCTGACCATCGCGCCTGAGTTGCTGGCGCAGTTGGAGGCCTCAAACGAGGCATTGACGCAAGCCCTGAGCGCATCAGCCGCGATGCAGTTGGACTTACCTGCGGTGCACCACACCGAGGCCTCGTTCCGCTATGCCATGAATGAAGACGCGATGGCGACGGAGAAGTTAGCCGAAGGCATTCGCGCGTTTTGTGTGGATGCGGTGAAGCTTGAGGCGTTGATGCACTAATTCGATTCGTGTGTTCTTTGGCATGTGCGCGTTACCAGCAGTTTTAAAAAAACACCCCGCATGTGAGCGGGGGTGTTTTTTATGTGAATAAGTTTTATCGCTTACGTATTTCAATAATCGAATCGGACTCTCGTACTAAAGGTCTGGCTGATCCCCCTTGAGGTACACATTTGAAATGGAGTTCTGTCGAGCCTAGTCTGGCAGGGGCTGCAGGTGTCGTTGTTACGGAAAGCGTTTCTACTTCCATGCCTTTTGCGCTGCAGAACGAATTTGCTTCGCTGTAGACCTCGGCTTTATTGCTCAGCGACACACCTAATCCCGGGGTCCCATCTTTTTTTCCGATCATGTATGAGTCTTTGTCCATCGGAATGACTCCGGTGCTAGAGCAGCCGACAATCAAAATTGTTGCCAAGCTTGCGGTGATAAATTTTATTCGCTTCAAAAGTGCCTCTCTTTGTATCGATTTTTGAGTGCGTTAAGCGCCGCGGGTTGATGCGTCTTTGAGCAACAGGCATCGGCTGAACTCAGCAAACTCGCCGAGATGACCTGTGATGATGTTGAGCGTGATGGGCAGTTGCAGTGTTTGGTATTCGTGAACGGCTACGTTACGAAAGCCGACCATGCGTTTCATGGACTCGGCCAATGCTTCGTTAATCCAACCGGCTTGAGCTAATAGCGCGAACACATCTCTGGCACTTTGCGGCAAGCCAAGCGATTCGCGACGAATGATGTGTTGCCCCATGTCCAGCGTCGCCTCGCAAGCGCGTTGGATGTTCAAGATGGCGGCATCTTGGCGTGTGAAATTGGTGGCAAATCCGCTTGGGTCTGCCGCGTACTCTTCACGAGCACGCGCCACACAGCGCTCAATCGATGCTGCTTTGTTCAGTAATACGTCATCCACCATAAACAGAGCCTCGTTTCATCACATCATGCAGCAGTCTTTGCCGCGATTGATCGAAGTAAATTTTCTCATTCAACATGGCGGCTTCAAAAAGTCCTGCGCGTACATCTTTGGCCCACAAGCGTTGACCTTGCGTGAGGATTTGGCTTTGCATCACCGTGCTGGCAGCACGAATATCCAGTAGGTCGACATGGCATTGGGTGATGTCTGCTAATTCACCTGCCAATTCAAACAGCAACACTGGGTCTGCATAGCCTTCGACCAAGACGGCCAAATCAAGATCACTTTCGGCATTGGCATGTTGCCCTGCATCCTTGATGCGGCTGCCAAACGCATACGCCGCCATCAATGTGGGCAGACGTTGTTGCAGAAGCGAAAGGAGCGACTTGGTATCCATGCATCTATTGTGGAGCATGTGAACAGACGAAAAAAAGCCCCACGATTTCTCGTGAGGCTTATGCGTTTGGCAAGAGCACCGAAGTGCTCAGGCAAAGCAGCGAAGCAATTACATGCCCATGCCACCCATACCACCCATGCCGCCCATGCCGCCCATATCAGGCATGCCACCAGCGTCGTCTTTTGGTGCTTCTGAAACCATGCACTCGGTGGTCAACATCAAAGAGGCCACTGACGCTGCGTTTTGCAAGGCAGTGCGTGTCACTTTGGTTGGGTCCAAGATGCCCATTTCGATCATGTCACCGTAGGTGTCGTTGGCTGCGTTGAAGCCGTAGTTGCCTGTACCGGCCAACACGGCGTTCACCACCACTGAAGGCTCGCCACCTGCGTTGTAAACGATCTCGCGCAAAGGCGCTTCGATGGCTTTCAACACCAGTTTGATACCAGCGTCTTGGTCAGCGTTGTCGCCTTTGATGACGCCAGCAGTTTGACGTGCGCGCAACAAAGCCACGCCGCCACCAGCCACGATGCCTTCTTCCACAGCTGCGCGGGTTGCGTGCAGTGCATCTTCAACGCGGGCTTTCTTTTCTTTCATTTCGACTTCAGTGGCAGCGCCCACCTTGATCACGGCAACACCGCCAGCCAACTTGGCCACGCGCTCTTGCAGTTTTTCGCGGTCGTAGTCAGACGTTGCTTCTTCGATTTGCACGCGCACTTGTTTGACGCGGGCTTCGATGTCAGCAGCTGCACCAGCGCCGTCGATGATGATGGTGTTTTCTTTGCCCACTTCAATGCGCTTGGCTTGGCCGAGGTCAGCCAAAGTCACTTTTTCGAGTGTCAGGCCAACTTCTTCAGCGATCACTTTGCCGCCGGTCAAGATAGCGATGTCTTCCAACATGGCTTTGCGACGATCGCCAAAGCCAGGAGCCTTAACAGCCACAACCTTCAAGATGCCACGGATGGTGTTGACCACCAAAGTAGCCAAGGCTTCGCCTTCAACTTCTTCAGCCACGATCAACAAAGGACGGCCAGCTTTTGCAACGGCTTCCAAGGTAGGCAACAGGTCACGGATGTTGCTGATCTTCTTGTCAAACAACAACACGAAGGGGTTGTCGAGCAAAGCAGCTTG
>CAIODK010000166.1 GCA_903856995.1 uncultured Burkholderiales bacterium | reverse complement strand
CGTCGCACCCTCATCAAGGGCGCGGCAGCATTGGGCGCGCTGTCTGCTGCGTCTAGTTCTGTCATCGCTCAGCCTTTTCTTTTTTCTCCTTCGACCGAGTTGATGCCCAAGGGCAAAAAGCGCCGCGTGGTTGTCCTTGGTGGTGGCTGGGGTGGTTTGGCCACTGCACGCCATTTGCGCGAGGACGCGCCCGACCTCGAAGTGGTGTTGCTAGAGAAGAACCCCATCTTCTGGTCTTGCCCCTTGAGCAACAAGTGGTTGGTGGATGTGGTGGACACCTCCTTCCTCGTGCACTCGTACACCGCCGCTGCCGAGCGCATGGGTTACACCTTTGTGCAAACCGAAATTACCGACATTGACCGCGACAAAAAGCGTGTGCACACGGCGCAGGGCTTTGTGGACTACGACTGGCTGGTGGTGTCCGCCGGTATTCGCGTGACGTACGAACCTTGGTTTGGCAACGACCGCGCTGCGGCGGCGTACACACAAAAGCATTTTTCTAGCGCGTATGTGCCCAGCTCTGAGCATTTGGCGTTGAAGCAAAAAATCAAAGGCTTCAAGGGCGGCACATTTGTCATGACGCTGCCACCGCCCCCGCACCGCTGCCCACCATCGCCGTATGAGCGTGCGTGTTTGATGGCCAATTACTTCCAAAAGAACAAGATCCCCGCGAAGATTTTGATCCTCGACCCAAAGCCGCGCATCATGCCGATCGGTGGTGGTTACCGCATGGCGTTTGACGAGCTGTATCACGACGTCATCACCTATGTGCCCAACGCTGGCGTGAAAGAGCTGGACCCGTACAACAAAGTGGTGAAGACGATGGCGGGTGACTTTAAGTTTGACGACGCCATCTTCATGGGCCACCACCAAGCGGCTGACCTCGTGTGGAAGATGGGCGCGATTGGCAAGAACGCCGAGGGCAAAGCCACCACTTGGGCGGCGGTGCATCCTGAGTTCTACAACATGAAGGACGACCCGAATGTGTTCGTCATTGGCGACAGCGTGGGCGCGGTGTCACCGCAGTTTGGTCACTACCCCAAGAGCGGCCACATTGCTAACCGCATGGGCCGCAGCGTGTCGACGTACATCGCGCAGCAGTCCAAAGGCCAGCCGATGAAGCCGGTCATCATCGACAACCTTTGCTACATGCTGGTCAACACCGAGCCACTTGAAGCGATCAACGTGAAGTTTGATTACAAGATGGGTGACGAGGGCCACTTGGTGCAAACCATCACAGACGACAACTTCCGCCGTCCTGAGCTGTGGCAAGCCGACTTGCAGTGGTACGGCAATATGGTGAAAGACTTCACGGGCGGTTAAGCCGCTTAGCTGATTTGGCTGTTGATCCATTGCACCAACTCAGGGGCCGACCGCGCCCCTGAGATGCGCGCCACCTCGCGCCCACCTTTGAAGATGGCCAGCGTGGGGATGCTGCGGATGTTGTGCTGAGTGCCCACGTCGGGGTGGGCCTCGGTGTCTACCTTGACCAACCGTGCGTTCGGCTCTACCAGCGCACAGGCTTTTTCGTATTCGGGGGCCATCATTTGGCAGGGGCCGCACCACGGGGCCCAAAAGTCCACCACCACTGGCACGTCACTCTTGGCAATCTGCATGTTCAGCCCCGTCTTGCTGAGTGCGACGGGGTGTTCATTAAACAAAGCTTTGTGGCACTTGCCACATGACAGTTCGACGTTGCCGTTGAGTCTGTCTTTGGGCACACGGTTGGTGCTGTTGCAGTGCGGGCAGACAATGTGTTTGGTCATCGTTGGGTTCTTTCATTGAGATGTCATCAGCATCCCCTCTTTTATTTGGCAGTGCCTTGCTATTAGTCAAGTTGGATCATGGCAACGATCGGAAGATGGGCGTGGTGCAAAAAGGAACTGGGTGATCGAAATGGGGTTTCGAGTAGATCTTACGAGAGCGATTTTGCTGTTGTCTGTCATGGGCCTTGCGTTAATTTCTGGGTGCTCGGATGACCGGCATTGGCCATGGCAAGACGCCAAACCTGTCCATCTGGTGTTAGATGGCACGGCCAGGGCTGGCAGCGAGCCCATGCTGTTGCTAGGGGATGACTTTGAGCCACTGGCTGACCCTGCTTTTGTGCTCATCAAAAGGGACCTCTACGACTGCCAAGGCATGGTGGCTCCGTGGTTTCAACAGGTGTTGGTGGCTGAGCTGAACTATCTGGCAACGAAAGATAAGTTGCAGCAAATCACTGAGCCCGTTTGCTTACTGATGGTCGACAAGGGCGCAGGCCCGAAAGAGGGGCGCTTCAGCGTTCACTTCTACCAAGACGCGCATGAGCTCAAAGAGTGCGCCATCAACCACCGCTGCAAGATTGCACGTAATGTGAGCTTGGTGCTGAAAAACGAACTGGTTTTCCGTTCTTACTTTTTGTCAGACTTCAAACGTGAAAAGTTTTTCCAACATTGCGTCACACCTGACGACATGTGGATTCCAAATACAACGTGTTACGAAATTCAATGAACGCGCAAAGCTGGGGCTGCTCAGGGTAGAGCATTCAGATCAATGCCCGTCGCTTTGGAGACGATGCCGATGCGATTCAGCGGGCAAGCGGTGTGTAATGTTGTGGACAAAGAAGTTGTGCTGAGTAGGTGTTGAGTAGGTTAAATGCCGAATTGTCCTAAATATATAGATTAAATCAATTTTGAGTAGGTAAATGCTTAAAAATACTACTCAACAGGAGTTTAGGTCATGATTTCAAGCAAAACAGTGAACGCGATTGAGGTCTGTGTGTATCTTGCGGGCCAACAGCATGCGGGGTACGTGACCACGGGGGAGTTATCGCCGAATTTAGATTTGTCGATCTCGTATTTAGAAAGCATCTTGAAAACGCTCAAGGAGCGGGGTGTTGTATGTTCACTCAAGGGGCCTGGTGGTGGCTACAAAATCTTGGGTGATGTGTCGCTGGTTTCTATTTGGGACATCGCGATCATTTTTGAGCGCACGTTGGAGGCAGCACCTCATGCAGAGGGGCGACCCACGGTGCAGCACGCAAGCTATGAGTCGGAATTGGAAGCGGTGATCAAGAGCACCTTGAGCAACTTCACGTTGGCGGATTTTGTGACGTTCTCACCGTCTGAGGCCAAGCGGCTCACCACTGAGATCGGGCGTTTCAAGTTCAAACCGCTTGTGCCTGCGTTTATGCCCAAAGCACCGAACTCCGTGTTTCAGTTGCACATGAGTTTTTAAGACCAGCGCTTGGGCATGCCAAGCCGACGCAAGTGTCCCGTCGTTTCACCATAGACTTCGCTTCCATGTTGGATGTGAAGGTCTTGAGATGAGCGCAGCACGCGCACTGGGTAAGTCTCATTCCCAATTTCACAGGGGGGTGTTTACCCTTGTGTTTAAGCCTGTATCTTTGACATCCATTTGAGATGATTTCAGATGCAAAATGCAAGCTCATTTTGATGCGGGTTTGAACTGCACCAAGCATGAAGCAAACAAGTCCAAAGAGATTTTTAAGTTAAAACCAGGAGACAAAGATGAAGCTGTTCAAGAAAATTTTATTGTCGTCATTGATTGGCGTGGCCTCGATTGCCAGCGCCCAATCCGTCAAGATCGTCGGTTTGGTCGAGCTCACGGGTACGGGCGCAACGTCTGGCACCAACTTTGACAACGGCATCAAACTGGCTGTGAAAGAGATCAACGCAGCAGGCGGGATCTTGGGTAAGAAGGTGGACTACGAGTCGTACGACACCCAGTCAAACCCGGGCGTCGCCAAGGGCCTGACAGACAAGGCCGTGGATGACGGCGCGTATGTGGTGATGGGCCCCGTGTTTTCTGGCTCCATCATGGTGAGTATGGCGTCGACCAGGCGTGCAGAGATTCCTAACTTCACGGGTGGTGAGGCCGCTGCGATCACGTTGCAAGGCAACCCTTATGTATTCCGCACATCTTTCACGCAGGCCACTGCGATGCCAAAGATTGCCAACTACATCAAAGACAAAATCAAAGCCAAGACGGTGGACGTGGTTTACGTGAATAACGACTTTGGCAAAGGTGGTCGCGACTTGATCATCAAAGCCTTGGAAGCGCGTGGCATCAAAGTGGGCGCAGATATTTCATCTGAACCAGGCCAAGTCGACTTCAGCAGCGTGGTGGTGAAAGCCAAGCAATCGAATTCAGATGCGTTGTTCGCCTATACCAACGAAGAAGAGTCCGCACGCTTGTTGCGCGAGTTGAAGAAGCAGGGCTATAAAAAGCCAGTGCTTGGTGAAACTGTGCTGACCAGCCAGAAGGTGATTGAACTTGCAGGGGATGCTGCCAACGGCGCGATTGCCCACGTAGGTTTGACGGCGGATGCACCACAAGCTTCGGTTAAAAAGTTTGATGCGGCGTTCCAGAAAGAGTTCAACACACGCTCAGATCACAACGGTTTGAAGGGTTACATCGGGATGTACACCGTCAAGGCCGTGACCGAGAAAATGGGCAAGTTTGATTCCAAAGCATTTGCTGTGGCGATGAAAAACATCAGCTTGTCTGCCAAGACAAACCCAGGTTTGTTGTTGGATATCTCCTACGACGAAAACGGTGATTTGGACCGCGAAAGCTACTTGACCAAAGTAGTGAACGGCAAACAAGTGGTGAGCGATATCTTGCCGCCCGTGAATAAAAAATAAGGAAATCTGAAGAATGTCGGACAGCAATCAATTCAAGTTAGCGGGCATCATGGGGATGCCAGTGTTTCAATCACGCTCCCCCATCCTGCATAACTTCTGGATTAAAAAGTACAACGTGAAAGGTGCCTACGGGCATTTTCCAGTGCAGATTGAAAACGTTGAAGCGGCGGTCAGAGGTTTGTCGGCGCTGGGTATTGCAGGTTGCAATATCACGCAGCCCCATAAGCTGATGGCGATGAAGCTGATGGACAAGTTAAGTCCAATGGCACAACGCATTGGCGCGATCAACTGCATCGTGGTACAGCCCGATGGCAGTCTTCATGGTTTTAACAATGATGGGTTTGGCTACATTCAAAGTTTGAAAGATGCCAAACCCAACTGGCGTGCAGATGAAGGTCCTATCGTGGTGTTGGGCGCAGGCGGCGCAGCACGTGCAGTGGTCATTAGCTTGCTGGATGAAGGTGCAAAAGAAATTCGTTTGATCAACCGCACACGCGCCAAGGCAGATGAGTTGGCGTCGGTGGACACGTCTGTGGTGAAAACCTACGAGTGGGACGAACGCCACGCTGCGCTAGAAGGTGCAGCCATGTTGGTCAACACGACCAACCAAGGCATGTATGGTCAGCCCCCACTTGAGATTCGTTTAGATGCTCTGCCGAAAACGGCCATGGTGTCTGACTTGATTTACATCCCGCTCGAAACACCGTTGTTGGCCGCTGCGCGTGAGCGTGGAAATTTGACGGTGAATGGCTTGGGTATGTTGCTCAACCAAGCCATCCCCGCGTTTGAGGCGTGGTTTGGCATTAAGGCAGAAATTACCGAAGATTTGCGCAACGCAATTTTGGCGACCTTCTGACCGATGCGTATCTTCACAGAACCGAAGATTGATTCGCACTGCCATGTGCTGGAACCGAGTCGATTCCCTTATGGCGACCACGTGTCCTATCGACCTGCAGGGCAAGAGATGGGAAGCGCTAAATATTTCCAAGAGGTGATGGCTTGCTACGAGGTCAAGCATGCCTTGCTGGTCGGCCCCAACTCTGGTTATGGCACAGATAACCGCTGCTTGATTGACGCCATTGCGTGCGCGCCTAGGGTGTTCAAAGGCATTGCAGTGGTGCCTAACGACATCAGCTTGGAAGAGTTGCAAAAGTTTAAATCACAGGGTGTGATTGGTATTGCATTTAACCCATCGTTGATGGGTTTTGATTTTTATTCCAACATCGAACCTTTGTTGCATCGTTTGAAGCAGCTCGACATGTGGGCGCAGTTTCAGGTGGAAAACGATCTGCTGCTGGACTTCTTGCCGATGCTCTCGCGTGTGAATGTGAAGGTGATGGTGGATCACTGTGGTCGACCCAATTTAGACGCGGGCACGGGGCAACCTGGTTTTCAAGCGCTGCTGGCACTGGGGCGTGAGGGGCGAGCGGTGATCAAAATTTCGGGGTTCGCCAAATTCTCGCAAGTGGGTTATCCGTTTGCAGACAGTCGTCCGTACACCGAATTGCTGGTAAAGAACTTTGGTCTAACCCGAGCGGTTTGGGCCTCCGATTGGCCTTACCTCAAAGCGCCGTACCGCTTGGATTACGGACCGATGCTCAAGGTTTACGAGGCTGACTTCAGCGCCTCAGAGCGTCAAGCCATGATGTGGGATGCACCCAAGCAACTGTTTGGGTTTTAAAGCCACGGCGTTAGATTAATTCATACCCGCGCGACGGAGTGAGCTGATGCGTCGGTATTCCTCAATCGCGTTGCTCTCGATTGACTCACGTAAAAACTCACTGTGGGCTTTGGCCGTGTTGCTGGCTTCAATCGGTTTGTTGTCTTTGATGGACTTCCAAATGGCGCGGTGCTGCTTGCGCAATTGTTCCCACTGTTTGGGTTTGACTTGCAGGTGCTTCAGGTTGTTGGCCACGTGGTCTCGGATCACAGCCATCAAGCTTGCTGTGAGGTGACCAATCAAGGCGTTGTGCGAGGCTTCGGCAATGATTTGATGAAACGCCACATCTGCCTCAACGCATTCCCCCAAGTCTTTGCCCGTGTAGGCCGCTTCGAGTTTGGCAAATGCTTTGTCGAGGCGTGCCATGTCGGCCTCCGTGGCGCGCGCAGCAGCCAGTGAGGCGGCCTGGCCTTCGAGCATTTCACGGAACTCAAGGATGTCGCGGTGCAGCATGGGGTGGTCTTTGACCATGTCTTGCCACGGGTTGATAAATGGCGCATCCAGTTTGTCTGTGACCTTTGTGCCGCCACCGTGGCGCGTGATGAGCATGCCTTTGGCCACCATTTTTTGAATGGCCTCGCGTATGGAGGGGCGGGAGACGCCGAAGTCCTCCGCGAGCTTGCGCTCGGACGGGATACGGTCGCCAGGGCGCAGGGCGCCATCCAAGATTTGTTTTTCGATCTCAGTGACAACGCTGTCAGCCAAACGTACGACGGTGGATTGGAGGCGGGGCATAGAAATGTAAAGTGGTCAGACCAAATTATTGACGAAATTTCAACCCTTCATTATTTATATACACACCTTATAGGGTAATTCTCTAGGGTCTTTCTGTTTGAGATGAATTTACACTAATGGTTCACTGGTAATACCAATTTAAGTTTACGTCGAAGGAGAGAAGTATGGTTTGGCAACAGGTTTATGACCCGTTTGGCAACATGGTGGTGTCCACCCTGTTGGCAGCGATTCCCGTGGTGGTGATGTTGGTTGCGCTTGGCTTTATGCACATGAAGGCGCACTATGCAGCAGGTTTAGGTTTGGTGGCTGCCTTGGTGGTGGCGATCATGGCTTACGGCATGCCCGCCGACATGGCTGGCAAGGCTGCGATGTATGGTGGTTTGACGGGCTTGTTGCCCATCGGCTGGATTGTGCTGAATATCATCTTCTTGCAACAATTGGCCGAGCAAAACGGTAGTTTCAAGGTGTTGCAAGACTCGCTGTCGGGCATTACCGATGACCGTCGTTTGCAGCTGCTGCTGATCGCGTTTTGTTTCGGTGCATTCTTCGAAGGCGCAGCTGGGTTCGGCACGCCGGTCGCAGTGACGGCTGGTATTTTGATTGGCTTGGGCTTCTCACCTCTGGCGGCTTCCGGCTTGAGCTTGATCGCTAACACCGCGCCTGTGGCGTTTGGTGCGTTGGGTACGCCCGTGATCACGCTAGCCAAAGTGCACGGCTACGACTTGATGGAAGTCACCGCGATGATCGGCCGTCAGTTGCCTTTCTTCTCGCTGCTCGTGCCTTTCTGGTTGATCTGGGCATTTGCCGGTCGCAAGGCAATGATGGAAATTTGGCCAGCGATTTTGGTCACTGGTTTGTCGTTCGCGATCCCTCAGTTCTTGGTGTCTAACTTCATCGGCCCTGAGCTGGTGGACATCATTGCCGCCATCGTGTCGATGGTGTCCTTGATTTTGTTCTTGCGCGTCTGGCAACCCAAAACCATTTGGACCTCACCGTCGCTCAAGGGTCACGAGACCGATGGCGGCGAGGCCAAGCCTGCACAACCCGTGGTGATCCACTCGCGTGCTGCATTGGTGAGCGCTTGGACGCCTTGGGTGATCTTGTCTGTGTTCGTGTTCATCTGGGGCTTGCCACCGGTGAAGGCGTATCTCAACAGCATTTGGGCGCCTGCATTCCCTATTGAAGGTTTGCACAACTTGATCGAGAAGATGCCACCCGTGGTCCCTAGCCCAACCAAAGAAGGCGCTGTGTACACACTGG
>CAIODK010000165.1 GCA_903856995.1 uncultured Burkholderiales bacterium | reverse complement strand
TGAGGCCCAGCCACTCAAGTTCACATCCACGGGCTCTAGGTCAATGCAATCGACGGGGCAAGCGGGGATGCACAGTTCGCAGCCCGTGCAATAGTCCTCTATCACGGTGTGCATGCGCTTATTTGCGCCCACGATGGCATCGGTCGGGCATGCCGCGATGCACAGCGTGCAACCAATACACCAGGCCTCATCAATCAGGGCAATGGTGCGTGGGCCTTCAATGCCGTTGTCTGGGTTCAAGGGGAGGGCTGGCTTGCCGGTGAGTGCAGCCAGTCGTTCAACGCCTTCAGTGCCTCCTGGTGGGCACTGATTGATGTCAGCCTCGCCTTGGCCAATGGCCTCGGCGTAGCGCTGACAGTCAGGATAGCCGCAACGCGTGCATTGCGTTTGCGGCAGGGCGAGGTTGATTTGCTCGACCGAAATCACTTTTTAGTAGCAGCGACTTTTTTAGCAGCAGGTTTTGCCACTGGTTTTTTCGTTGCCGCAACGGTAGCCACCACAGGGATCTGAGCTTTCACCACCGGGGCAGCTTTTTTGGGCACTGGCACAATCGTTTTTGCCACAACTTTGGGTTTCACAACAGCGGATTTGATGGAACCCTTGTTATGCTCCAAGATGAAGCTCTTCACGTGTGGGTACACCACATCGCGCCAACGACGGCCACTGAAAATGCCGTAGTGGCCTGCGCCTTTGGCTTCGAGGTGGTGGTGTTCTTGGCGCACGATGCCGCTGCACAGTTTGTGTGCTGCTTCGGTTTGGCCGGAGCCAGAGATGTCATCTAACTCACCTTCGACCGTCAGCAAGGCTGTGGTGCGAATGTCTTGTGGGCGAACCAGTTCGAGCTTGCCTTGTGGGTTTTTGATTTCCCATGTGCCGCGTACCAATTTGAAGTCTTGGAAGACGGTGTTGATGGTTTCCAAGTAGTAATCAGCATCCATGTCGAGCACAGCGTTGTACTCATCATAGAAATCGCGGTGCGAGTCGATGCTTGAGTTGTCGCCCTTGATCAGGTCTTTGAAGTAGTCGTAATGGCTCTTCAAATGGCGATCGGGGTTCATGGCAACGAAACCGGTGTGCTGCAAGAAGCCTGGATAGACGCGACGGCCAGCGCCTGGGAAACTGTCTGGCACGCGGTAGATCACGTTGTTCTCAAACCAGCTGTGGCTCTTGTTGGTTGCCAAGTTATTCACGGAAGTGGGGGACTTGGTGGCGTCAATGGGACCGCCCATCATGGTCATAGTGAGTGGGGTTTTTTCACCTCGGCTTGCCATCAATGACACGGCAGCCAGAACCGGCACAGTGGGTTGACACACGCTCATGACGTGGCAGTTGCCGTACTTGGATTGCAAGTCACGGACGAAGTCTTGCACATAGTTCACATAGTCGTCGAGGTGGAATCCACCTTCGCTCAATGGGACCAAGCGTGCATTTTTCCAATCGGTGATGTAGACCTTGTGGTCTTTGAGCATGGTTTTGACTGTGTCGCGCAGCAAGGTGGCGTAGTGGCCAGACAAGGGGGCCACGATCAGCACCACGGGTTGGGCTTTGAGTTTGGTCAGTGTTTGCGCGTCATCAGTGAAGCGTTTGAAACGGCGTAATTCACAAAATGGTTTGTCAATTTCGATGCGCTCGTGGATGGCCACTTCGACGCCTTCTACTTCGACGGATTTAATGCCGAATTGAGGTTTTTCGTAGTCTTTACCCAAGCGGTAGAGCAGGTCGTAGCCGGCAGACACGCGCTGTGTCATGGCATTTTGGCCCATTGGGCTGTTGTTTTGTCCGTAAAGTTTGGACGCTGCCTGCGCAAAGTCTGCGAACGGCTCCATGAGGCTACGTTGCGTTTCGAAGATTTGATAAAGCATGTGTTGTCTCAGTAATGTTGCAGTGCAATATAGCAGCTGTTACTTGGTTGAAAATGGAGTCTGTCCCCCAAACTACTTAAAACCAAGCGTTGACGAACTTTAATCATGAATTCATACATAACTATTACACGCATGCCTGTTTTGTTTATTGGTCACGGCAGCCCCATGAACGTCATCGAAGACAACCCTTACCGCCGTGCATGGCAGGATTTGGGGGGGCAGTTTGGTGTGCGTTGGCCTAAGCCCAAGCTGATTTTGTGTATTTCTGCCCATTGGATGACCCAAGGCGGCTGGTGGGTGACGGGCATGGACAAGCCCAAAACCATTCACGACTTTGGCGGTTTTCCGCAAGAACTGTTCGACCAGCAATACCCTGCAGCCGGCGCGTCTGAGTGGGCCACGCAAACTGCACAGCAATTGCGTCAGCCGCACAACGGTCAAGCTGTTGGTGTTGATTTGAAAGAGTGGGGTTTAGACCACGGCGCATGGGGCGTGCTCAAGCCCATGTTTCCTTCTGCTGATATTCCGGTGGTGCAGCTGAGCATCGACTACCACCGACCCCCAGCGGAACACTATGCCTTGGGCCAACAACTACGTTCTTTGCGCGAACAGGGTGTGCTCATCGTGACCAGTGGCAACACCGTGCACAACCTGCGCACCATGAACCGCTCTGCCGCTGACAACCAAGCGTATGACTGGGCGATTGAGTTTGATCAATGGGTGGCTCAGCAAATCACATCGGGCCATTTAGAGGCCTTGGTGGATTTTCAAGCCCAAGGCGAGGCAGCGAAGATGTCGCATCCCAGCTATGACCACTTTCTGCCTTTGCTCTACGCCGCAGGCGCGGCAGAGGCAGGAGAACCTGTTGAGTTTTTCAACGAGGGGTATCAGCTAGCGTCTATCGCCATGCGCTCGGTCGTTTGGGGGTGAGCAGCGCCCCTTTCGTTACATCACCTTGGCAATGGCCTGGCAAACGTAATCGATGTTTTTGCTGTTCAATGCAGCGACGCACATGCGGCCTGTGTCGGTGCCGTAGACGCCGAACTCAGAGCGCAGGCGCACCATTTGGTCTTTGGAGAGGCCTGAGTAGCTGAACATGCCGATTTGGGTGGTGATGAAGCTCATGTCCTGCTTGACGCCAGCGGCTTTGAGGCCGTCGACCAGCTTTTGACGCATGGCTTTGATGCGCACGCGCATTTCGCCCAATTCTTTTTCCCACAAAGCGCGCAGCTCTGGGTTGTTCAACACCGCCGCCACCACAGCGCCGCCGTGGATCGGCGGGTTGGAGTAGTTGGTGCGGATCACGATTTTGAGTTGTGAGAGCACGCGGCTGCATTCCTCTTTGTCGGCGCACAACACGCTCAAAGCACCCACGCGTTCACCGTACAAGCTGAAGCTCTTGGAGAATGAGGTGGATACAAAGAAGCACAGGCCAGCAGCGACGAATTTTTGAATCACAGCGCCGTCTTCGGCAATGCCGTGGCCAAAGCCTTGGTAAGCCATGTCTAGGAAGGCGGTAAGGTTTTGGGCTTTGACCACAGCCACCACTTGGTCCCATTGGGCTGCCGTGATGTCGTAGCCGGTTGGGTTGTGGCAGCAGGCGTGCAACACCACCACCGTGCCAGCCACAGCGGCATTCAATGAGGCCAGCATGGCTTCAAAGTTGACGCCGCGTTTTTCAGCGTCGTAGTAAGCGTAGGTGTCGACCGTGAACCCTGCGTTGGTGAACAAGGCGCGGTGGTTTTCCCAACTGGGATCAGAAATCAACACGGTCGCGTTGGGGTTCAAACGCTTCAAAAAGTCAGCACCGATTTTCAAACCGCCTGTGCCGCCAATGCCTTGCACCGTGGCGACGCGGCCAGAGGTGACGGCTTCAGAGTCAGAGCCAAACACCAAGCCTTTGACGGCAGCGTCATAGGCGGCAATCCCGTCGATGGGCAAGTAGCCGCGTGGAGAGGGGGTTGCCATCATGGTTGCTTCTGCAGCTTGGACGCATTGCAGTAATGGCAGTTTGCCGTTGTCGTCGAAGTACACGCCTACGCCAAGGTTAACTTTATGAGGGTTGGTGTCGGCGTTGTATTGCTCGTTGAGGCCCAAGATGGGGTCGCGGGGTGCCATTTCGACAGCGGTAAACATTGACATCGTCAGTCCTTGATCACGGATAAAGAGAGGAGGGGAGGTAAACACGCGCAGTCTGCGGTAGGCTTGCACGTTCGGCCTGAATTTTAAGGGTCAACCCGCAGGGTTTTTAGAACCGCACGTTTTTTTCGAGCCATCCAGCTTTTACACACCATGCCCGCATCTATCGAAACACTTTCTGACGTAACGCCAGTGGCTGCTGCCGAGGGCACGATGGTCCGCTACCCCGGCTCACCGTTTGAACTGTTTCAGCCCTATCCGCCTGCGGGCGACCAGCCCACGGCCATTGCCCAGTTGGTGGAGGGGGTGAATGACGGCGAGGTGTTTCAAACCCTTTTGGGTGTCACGGGCTCGGGTAAAACCTTCACCATGGCCAACGTGATTGCCCAGTTGGGGCGTCCGGCCATCATTTTTGCGCCCAACAAAACCTTGGCTGCGCAGTTGTACAGCGAGTTCCGCGAGTTTTTCCCCAATAACGCGGTGGAGTACTTCGTGAGTTACTACGACTACTACCAGCCCGAGGCCTATGTGCCGCAACGTGACTTGTTCATTGAGAAAGACAGTGCCATCAACGAGCACATTGAACAAATGCGTTTGAGCTGCACCAAAAGCATCTTGGAGCGTCGCGATGTGATTGTGGTGGCCTCAGTCTCGGCCATCTACGGCATTGGTGAGCCCGAGAGCTACCACCAGATGATCATGACGCTGCGGGCGGGCGACAAAATGGGGCAGCGCGATGCGATCGCCCAGCTGGTGCGCATGCAGTACGAGCGCAACGACCAAGACTTCTCACGCGGTAAATTCCGCGTGCGTGGTGACACGATCGATGTGTTCCCCGCTGAACACTCGGAATTGGCGATTCGCATTGAGCTGTTCGATGACGAAATCGAAAGCCTGCAGCTGTTTGATCCGCTCACAGGCCGAATTCGCCAAAAGATTCCCCGTTTCACCATCTACCCTTCCAGTCATTACGTCACGCCACGCGACCGCGTGTTGGCCGCCGTGGAAACCATCAAGGTGGAGCTGGCTGAACGTTTGAAAGAACTGGTGGGCATGAATAAACTGGTCGAAGCCCAGCGCCTAGAACAGCGAACCCGCTTTGACTTGGAGATGCTCAGTGAAGTAGGTCATTGCAAAGGCATTGAGAACTACACCCGCCATTTGTCAGGCGCAGCGCCCGGCGCACCCCCCAGCACATTGACCGACTACATGCCCAAGGACTCGATCATGTTCTTGGACGAGAGTCACGTGATGGTTGGCCAGCTAGGCGGCATGTACAACGGTGACCGTGCGCGCAAAACCACTTTGGTGGAATATGGCTTCCGCTTGCCCAGCGCGTTGGACAACCGACCGCTCAAGCTGGATGAGTTTGAAAAGCGCATGCGTCAAGTGGTGTTTGTTTCTGCCACGCCAGCCGACTACGAAAAGACCCATGCCGGTCGCGTGGTCGAACAGTTGGTGCGCCCGACCGGTTTGGTCGATCCACTGGTGGAGGTGCGTCCCGCCACGCACCAAGTGGACGATGTGCTGCAAGAAATCCGTATCCGAGTGACGCTGAACGAACGCGTGCTCATCACCACCCTCACCAAACGCATGGCAGAGCAGCTGACCGACTACCTCACTGACAACGGCGTGAAAGTGCGTTACATCCACAGCGACGTGGACACCGTTGAGCGTGTGGAGATCTTGCGCGACTTGCGTTTAGGCGCATTTGACGTGCTGGTGGGCATCAACTTGCTGCGCGAAGGCATCGACTTGCCCGAGGTGTCGTTGGTGGCGATTCTGGATGCTGACAAAGAGGGCTTCTTGCGCTCTGAGCGCAGCTTGATTCAAACCATTGGCCGAGCGGCGCGTAACCTGAGTGGCAAAGCCATTTTGTACGCCGACCGCATGACCGAGTCGATGAAGAAGGCGATTGGTGAAACCGAGCGTCGTCGCATTAAGCAGATCGCGCACAACGAAGCGCATGGCATCACGCCGCGAGGTGTGGTCAAGAAGATTCGAGATTTGATTGATGGCGTCTACAGCGAGAAGGCTGGCAAGGAGGCCCAAGCCCGTGAGCTGCAAAAGGCCAGAATCGAGGATATGAGTGAGCGCGACGTGGCCAAAGAAATCAAACGCCTTGAAAAACTCATGATGGAACACGCCCGCAATCTCGAGTTCGAAAATGCCGCCCGCGTACGCGACCAACTCGCCACCTTGCGCGAGCAAGCCTTTGGTGGGGCAGGGCATGACAACGTGGCCATACTCGCTCAAAAGCCCTAAGTCAGAAGGGGTTTGCGACCGAGTACCCGAGCAAATAAGTTGGGATTAAGCTATACTTGACCTAATTAGTCGACAAAGCCCAGCCCTTGAAAGGAGCTTGCCATGCGTCTCACCACCAAAGGTCGTTTTGCGGTCACCGCCATGATTGATTTGGCCTTGCGCCAAAACAGCGGTCCCGTTACTTTGGCTGCCATCAGCCAGCGCCAACAAATCTCTTTGTCTTACCTTGAGCAACTGTTTGGTAAGTTGCGCCGCCACGCGTTGGTGGAGTCTACCCGTGGCCCCGGCGGCGGTTATTCACTGGGGCGCAAAGCTTCGGACATCACCGTGGCCGATATCATCGTGTCCGTGGACGAGCCCATTGATGCCACCCACTGCGGTGGTAAAGAAAATTGTTTGGGCGAAAGCGGTCGTTGCATGACGCACGAGCTGTGGGCCTCGCTCAACCAGCGCATGGTTGAGTTCTTGGACTCGGTGACCTTGCAAAAGTTGGTCGACGACCAACTCGCCAAAGGTGTGGAAATTGAAAACAAGCCCGCAATTCGCCGCGCGATTTCACCCATGCCCTTGGTTAAACCTATCCGGGTGAACGCCCCCAATTCCGTGTTTGCCCTTGGCAACGCGTTCGCAAAGAACTAAGCCTCCCTCTTTTTTACCTCTCGATTGAACGCATCATGGACATGACACCCCATTTCCCCATTTATCTCGACTACGGCGCTACAAACCCGTGTGACCCACGCGTTGTGGATGCCATGATTCCTTGGCTACGCGAGCATTTTGGCAACCCCGCCTCACGCAGCCATGCTTGGGGCTGGGAAGCAGAAGCCGCTGTAGAAAAAGCCCGTGAAGATGTGGCGGCATTGATCGGCGCTGATCCTCGTGAAATCGTGTGGACCTCGGGTGCGACAGAGTCCAACAACCTCGCTATCAAAGGCGCAGCGCAGTTCTACAAGTCCAAAGGTAAGCACCTGATCACCGTCAAGACCGAGCACAAAGCCGTGCTCGACACCATGCGTGAGCTGGAGCGCCAGGGTTTTGAGGTGACTTACCTCGACGTGCAAGAAGACGGCATGTTGAGCATGGACGCGCTCAAAGCTGCCATTCGCCCAGACACCATCCTCATTAGCGTGATGTTCGTGAACAACGAAATCGGTGTGATTCAAGACATCGCTGGCATTGGCGCGATGTGCCGTGAAAAAGGCATCATTTTTCACGTCGATGCCGCACAAGCCACCGGAAAAGTTGAGATTGACTTGGCGACCTTGCCGGTCGACTTGATGAGCTTGGCTTCGCACAAAACTTATGGCCCCAAAGGCATTGGCGCTTTGTATGTGCGCCGCAAACCCCGCGTGCGCTTGGAAGCGCAAATGCATGGTGGTGGCCACGAGCGCGGTATGCGCAGCGGGACCTTGCCTACGCACCAATGCGTGGGCATGGGTGAGGCATTTCGCTTGGCCAAACTTGAAATGGCGCAAGACATTGCAAAAGCGACCGCTTTGCAAAAGCGTTTGCTCGACGGCTTGACCGATATGGAGCAAGTCTTCATCAATGGCAATCTAGAGCACCGCGTGCCACACAACTTGAACATCAGCTTCAACTACGTGGAAGGCGAGTCGCTCATCATGGGTATCAAGGGCTTGGCCGTCTCGTCGGGTTCTGCCTGTACCTCGGCCAGCTTGGAGCCGAGTTATGTGTTGCGTGCCCTGGGCCGCAGTGATGAGTTGGCTCACAGCAGCTTGCGCATGACCACCGGTCGTTTTTCGACCGAAGAAGAAATTGACTACGCCATTGAAACCATTCGTCTCAACGTCGCCAAACTGCGTGAACTCAGCCCTCTATGGGACATGTACAAAGAAGGCATTGACATCAGCACCATCCAGTGGGCTGCGCACTAATTAAGGAAAATCACCATGGCTTATTCTGAAAAAGTAATCGATCACTACGAAAACCCACGCAACGTGGGTTCGTTTGACAAGGGCGACGACACGGTTGGTACCGGTATGGTTGGCGCACCCGCTTGCGGCGACGTGATGAAGTTGCAAATCAAGGTCAACCCCATCACGGGCGTGATCGAAGATGCACGTTTCAAAACCTACGGCTGCGGCTCCGCCATTGCCTCTTCCTCGCTGGTGACCGAGTGGGTCAAGGGCAAGACCTTGGACGAGGCAGCAGCTTTGAAGAACAGCGAAATCGCTGAAGAGCTGGCGCTCCCTCCCGTCAAAATTCACTGCTCCATCTTGGCTGAAGACGCCATCAAGGCCGCTGTGGATGACTACAAAAAGAAACACGCTGTTTAAGCACGTACCGCCATGGCTATCACTCTGACAGAAGCAGCGGCTCGACACGTGACCCGCTACCTCGCCAAACGTGGCAAGGGCATGGGCGTGCGTTTGGGTGTCAAAACCACGGGTTGTTCGGGCTTGGCTTACAAACTCGAGTACGTGGACGCGTCTGAGCCTGAAGACGTGATCTTTGAAGATCATGGCGTCAAGGTGTTGATCGACCCCAAAAGCTTGGCCTACATCGACGGCACACAGCTCGACTTCGTGCGCGAAGGCTTGAACGAAGGCTTCAAGTTTCTCAACCCGAACGAACGTGACCGTTGCGGTTGCGGCGAATCGTTCCGTATCTAAAGTGGGGTTGACGTGAGCGAACCGGCCAAGCCGTTGTCGGCGCAGCTTTCGGTCAGCGACTTTGAGCTCTTTAACGTACCTGTGCAGTTCTCACAGGCACGCGAGCAACTAGATACGCGCTGGAAAGACTTGCAACGCGAAGCGCACCCCGATAAATTTGCCAGCCAAGGCACGGCCGCACAACGCGTGGCCATGCAGTGGTCGGTACGGATCAATGAGGCCTACCAACGCCTCAAAGACCCCATGCGCCGCGCCGCCTATTTGTGCGAGCTGGGCGGGGCGCCCATTCAAGCCGAAAACAACACCGCCATGCCTGCTGCGTTTTTGATGCAGCAAATGGAATGGCGCGAGGCCATGGACGACGCCACGGATGTGGCCGCGCTAGACGCCTTGCACGACGATGTGCAACAAGCCCACAAAACTGCTTTGCAGCAATGCGCACAGCTCATTGACACCGCACACGACCTACCCGCCGCCGCACAGCAGGTGAGGGGGCTGATGTTCATCGCGAAGTTTTTGCGTGACATCGAATTCCGAATTGACAATCTAGACGCCTCCTGAAAGCGACAATACACACCTATGGCGTTGTTACAAATTTCCGAACCCGGTCAAGCCCCAGATCCCCATCAGCGACGCATCGCGGTCGGCATTGATTTAGGTACCACCCATTCATTGGTGGCTTGCATGCGTCATGGCGTGGCCGAGTGCTTGCCCGACGCCGACGGTCATGTCATCTTGCCCTCAGCTGTGCGTTACCTCGAAAACGATGGCCGCCAAATAGGCCGTGCGGCTTTGGCTTCGCAAGCGCAAGACCCACAAAACACATTGGTGTCTGTGAAGCGTTTCATGGGCCGTGGCGTGGCAGACATTGCCAACCGCGACAAGTTGCCCTATGCGTTCATCGACAAGCCTGGCATGTTGGCCATTCAAACCCGCGCGGGTGAGAAATCACCCGTCGAGGTGAGCGCCGAAATTTTGGCGACGTTGCGTTTTCGCGCCGAAGACACCTTCAACGACGATTTATATGGTGCGGTGATTACCGTGCCTGCGTATTTTGACGATGCCCAACGCCAAGCCACCAAAGACGCCGCACAACTGGCCGGCATCAACGTGCTGCGCCTCATCAACGAACCCACGGCTGCAGCCATTGCCTATGGTTTAGATCAAGCCAGCGAAGGCGTGTATGCCGTCTATGACTTGGGCGGTGGCACGTTCGATATTTCTGTGCTTCGCCTCACCCGTGGCGTGTTCGAAGTACTCGCCACGGGCGGTGATTCCGCTTTGGGCGGCGACGACTACGACCGCGCCTTGGTGGACTGGGTACAAGCCCAAACCGGCTGCGAACTCAACACGCCTGCTGATAAATCCAATGTGTTGGTGGCTGCGCGTGCCTGCAAAGAAGCCCTGTCTGGTGCTGAAACGGCCACGTTTGAAGTGGTGTTGTCGGGCGGCGCTGTGCGTCACACCGTCACGCGTGCTGAGTTTGAAGCTGCAACGGCGGCGCTGACCCTGCGCACACTGTCTGCTGTGCGCAAAGTTCTGCGCGATGCCAAGTTGAGCAAAGAAGACATTCAAGGCGTGGTCATGGTCGGTGGCTCCACCCGCATGCCGCAAGTTCAGCATGCTGTCGCTGATTTGCTGGGCTGTGCCCCATTGAACAACCTGAATCCAGACGAAGTGGTTGCCTTGGGTGCGTCGATTCAAGCCAACCAACTGGCAGGCAACAACCCGGATGGCGAGTTGCTTTTGTTGGACGTGATTCCGTTGTCGCTCGGCATCGAGACAATGGGCGGTTTGGTCGAGCGCATCGTCCCCCGCAACCAAACCATCCCGACTGCGATGGCGCAAGACTTCACCACCTACCAAGATGGTCAAACCGCTTTGGCCTTGCACGTGGTGCAGGGCGAGCGCGATTTGGTGGCCGACTGCCGCAGCTTGGCCCGCTTTGAGCTGCGAGGCATTCCGCCCATGGCTGCTGGTGCTGCGCGTATCCGTGTGACCTTCACCGTCGATGCCGATGGCATGGTGAGTGTGGGTGCGCTGGAGCAAATGAGTGGTGTGACTGCCAACATCACTGTCAAACCTTCCTATGGTTTGTCAGACGATCAAATCGCCACCATGCTGCAAGACAGCTTCAAAACCGCGGAGCAAGACATCAAAGCGCGCGCTTTGGTTGAGGCACGTGTGGATGCAGATCGCATGTGGCTGGCCACGCAAAGTGCTTTGAAGGCAGATGGTGATTTGCTGTCTGCGCAGGACCGCACGCGCATCGACGCCTTGATGGTTGCAACCCTCGAAGCTAAAAAACTTGAAGACGCTGCCCAGATTGAAGCCACCACCGAAGCCTTGGCCAAGGGCACAGAAGCCTTCGCCGCCCAACGCATGAACCGAGGCATTCAGCATGCCTTGGCCGGACAAAACATCGAGAACCTCTAATGCCTGTTATCAAAATCTTGCCCCATGCCGAACTCTGCCCAAATGGTGCTGAGCTTCAAGCCACCGCGGGTAGCACCATTTGCGAAGTGCTGCTAGAAAACCACATCAACATTGAGCACGCTTGCGACATGAGCTGCGCTTGCACCACCTGCCACGTCATCGTGCGCGAGGGTTTGAAGTCGCTCAACGAAGCTGACGAAAACGAAGACGACTTGCTCGACCGTGCTTGGGGCTTAGAACCCAACTCGCGTTTGAGTTGCCAAGCCATCGTGGCTCAGCAAAACTTGGTGGTGGAAATTCCAAAGTACACCATCAACCACGCAAAAGAAAACCACTGACCATGCGCCAGATTTTTCTAGACACAGAAACAACAGGTCTCTCGGCTGACAGCGGTGACCGCGTCATTGAGATTGGGTGTGTGGAGCTGCTGCACCGCAAGCTCACTGGCAATAATCTGCATTTCTACCTCAATCCTGAGCGTGACAGCCATGAAGAAGCCTTGCGCGTGCACGGCATCACCAACGAGTTCTTGAAAGACAAACCCAAGTTTGGTGCAGTGGTGGACCAGTTTTTGGAGTACATCGAAGGTGCTGAAGTCATCATCCACAATGCCCCATTCGACGTCAGCTTTTTAAATAAAGAGCTCGAACTGCAAGGTCGCAAACCGTTCACCACGTTTGTTGACAGCATCACCGATACGCTGGTGATGGCCAAAGAAATGTTCCCTGGCAAACGCAACTCACTGGACTCTTTGTGTGATCGTTTGGAGGTGGACAACTCAGGTCGCACGCTGCATGGCGCTTTGCTGGATGCTGAGCTGTTGGCCGACGTGTACATCAACATGACTCGCGGGCAGGACGCGCTGTTGATGGAAGTCGAGAGTAGCGACGAGCTAAATCGCACAACCGAGTATGTGGAGCTCCGCAGCTTTCAGCTTCCCGTCATCGCTGCCTCTGAACAAGAACTGACGCAGCACGAAGATGTGTTGACGCAGTTAGATAAATCGAGCGGCGGAAATACGGTTTGGAGAAATGCAGAAAATTCTGTGGCATAATTATTGACTTTCCAGCAATGGGAATAAGGTAAAAATGGGCGATTAGCTCAGGGGTAGAGCACCACATTCACACTGTGGGGGTCGCAAGTTCGAAACTTGCATCGCCCACCATTTTTGCCAAATCTGAACGCCACCAATCACTTAGGGTGTTTTCAGAATTTACTTTTTAAGAGTTCGACATATGCTTCCCTAGGAAGCATTTTTTTCGTCTCTTCAAAACTGAAACTTGTTGATTTATTCATCGCGATAAGCCGGATTGAATTGGGTTACAAAACTTCATATGCTCACGCTACGTGAGCAAGGTACTCGCATTGAAAATGCAGTTCTTATTTCTAAGCATGTTCTGTCTGATTTGCTATCGCTCCTTCGCATTGCGCTTCTTTCAGGAGCCGGTTACAACAACTTGATTGCAAATTGCCTGTTCTATTTTTCTAGTGAACATTTACCGATTGCTTGTCACATTTTGATGTTGGCCAGTTTGATCAACTTGCCAAATCGCTCAAACTCCTGACGATTTAGTTTTGTAAATTCTTCAGGACTAAGGTTGCCTGATTCGCCGCCAAGTCCTTTGAGTTTGATTTGTACATCGGGTAATTTGATGATTCGTGCTAATTCAGTTTGAAGCTTTACCACCACATCAGGGGGGGTACCTGTTGTCACGAATAGGCCATACCAGGTGCTCATCTCAAAACCAGGTACACCAGCTTCAGCCAAGGTCGGAACGTTGGGTAGTTCAGAGGTGCGTTGTGCAGTGGTCACAGCCAAGGGTTTGAATTTACCTGCTTTGATTTGGCCCATGGCAGAGGATGTTGTGTCAAACATGATCTGGACATTGCCTGCAATGATGTCTAAGTGGGCCTGGGCACTTCCTTTGTAGGGTATGTGCACACTCTTGACGCCGGCTGCCAAGTCAAATCCTTCGCCTGCAATGTGCTGCGTGCTGCCAACGCCTGATGAAGCATATTTAAACTCCTCAGGCTTTGCTTTCATTAGTGCGACCAACTCTTTGATGTTGTTGGCAGGGACGTTGGAGCCAACCACCAATACGTTAGGAACGGTGACTACCAATCCAAGGGGTGTTAAATCTTTCATGGGATCGTAGGACAACTTGATCAAATGTGGCGCGATGGCTTGCCCTGTATTGGTAGCAACTAAGAGAGTGTGTCCATCTGGCACAGCCTTAGCGGTGAGTTCGGCCGCGATGGTGTTTGCGGCGCCAGGTTTGTTTTCAACAATGAAGGTGCCTTTTAGCGAATCACTCATTTTCTCTGCCAGCATGCGCGCAATGATGTCAGTACCGCCGCCAGCGCCTGCGCCCACCATTATTTTGACGGGTTTATTTGGGTAAGAGTTTTGTGCTTGAGTGCTGAGGGCAAATAAGAGAGCGGACACCAAAACGGTAATGTGTTTATTCATTTCGTCTCCTAGTTAGGTAATCAAGGTTTAAGTCATTGATTTATTTTGTTTACGATGGTGTTGTCCCATTCGGCAAGCCAATTCGAATGCATTCAGCATGGCTTGGGGATTAGCTAAGTTTTTTCCAACGATGTCGTATGCGGTTCCATGCGCCGGAGTAGTGATGGGGATAGGGAGCCCGCCATGCACAGTGACCCCTTTTTCAAAACCCATTAGTTTCATTGCGATTTGTCCTTGGTCGTGGTACATGGTGACTACGCCGTCATACCCATCGTCTTTTCGAATGGCGCGGACGAATGCAGTATCTGCAGGAAAGGGACCGTCTGCATTGATGTCTTCTCTCTGAGCCATCTCTACCCCTGGTGCAATGATTTTGATTTCTTCATCGCCATAGTTACCGTTGTCGCCATTGTGTGGATTAAGCCCGCAAATTGCTATGCGTGGTTTTTGTTTTCCCGCTGCCTTGAGTGCATTTGAAATCATCCATATCGATTCAAATACTTTTTGACTCGACAGCAGATTACTGACTTCTTTCAAGGGTACATGAGATGTGACGCGTGAGGTCCAAAGATTCTCTAAGACATTAAGCTCGCCGCATACGCCTTTGTAGTTCAAAAATTCTTCAAACCAGCGAAGTTCGTCTTCTTGGTGCATACCGCCAAGGCGAAGGGCGCTTTTATTAAGGGGAGCAAAACAAAAGGCATCCGCTTGACCATCTCTAACCAATGCAACACCTTGTGCCAAAGCCTCAATCATGTAAGCCCCGTTATGAGCGTCTGCAGAGGCGGCTTTGAATGAAGGAGCCATGTGACCTGACCAGTCGTGCCAAGTTGAAATTGAACTCGGCGATATGCAGCCTTTTTGGCCTATCAAAATGATTTTTTTTGCTTGATGACTAACTGGGTCTTGCAGCAGTTTTTGAACCAGTTCAGGACCTATGCCTGCAGGATCGCCAGTGAACAGAGCAATGGTAGGAAGCGTCATTAGGTTCTTTCAAAACAAAATTGATCTTATGTGTAATCTGTAATTACGGATTACAGTGTAATGAATCTCATACAATCATCGGCATCCGTAATTACCCTCGAATATCTATGTCCGTGAAAGATCCAATTGCAAGAACATCGCTCCATTTAGAGGTGACATCTCGTTTGCGCAACTTAATTGTTGAATCGCAAATTAAGCCGGGG
The DNA here is from genome assembly GCA_903856995.1 of uncultured Burkholderiales bacterium. Taxonomy (GTDB): domain Bacteria; phylum Pseudomonadota; class Gammaproteobacteria; order Burkholderiales; family Burkholderiaceae_C; genus Limnohabitans. The sequence continues at coordinate 20,741 of CAIODK010000165.1, read as the reverse complement.
GAAAGAGTGCCTGAGTTAGAGATAAGCAGAGATTTGGGCGTTTCTAGAACACCAATTCGTGAGGCTTTGAAGGTGTTAGCGTCTGAGGGTTTGGTGGAGTTGTTGCCTTTGCGTGGCGCTGTAGTAAAAAATTTCAGTTCTAAAGATGCTGCAGACATGTTGGAGGTAATGGGGCTGCTAGAAAGTTTTGCAGCCCAAAAGGCATGTAAGACAGATCAACATCGAATTGACCAAGTGCTGGCCATGAACGAAAAAATGAAAGTGTTGTACGCAAAAGGTAAACGGCCAGAATATTTCGATTTAAATCAAAAAATTCATGACACTTTGGTGGAGATGGCTGATAACGAATCACTAACGATGCTTCATAGCACCCTTAGCAAACGCATGCGTAGCCTCAGATACAGTGGCAACAACACACCTGAAAATTGGCGTGGTGCTTTAGAGGACCATGAAGAAATTGCCCAAGCCTTAGCTAGCCGTGATGTGAAAAAAATGAAGAGGGCTGTTAACGATCACTTCGCAAACACGATCCGTAGAGTTGTGAAAGATCGGTAGCTTTATTGCATGAGTGCAAACCCAAAACTTACAAGCGTAAAGAGTCTTTACGCTTGGTGTCCTACAAGTTCTAAGTATGGTTTGAAAGTAATAACTATATAAGTGAAAAGCTATACTAAAACTATACTACTTTTGGACATTTATAATTAGATAAGTCGTTGATTTAATTTAATAAATTGGCAAACTGCCATAGTCTTCACACTGTGGGGGTCGCAAGTTCGAAACGTGCATCGCCCACCATTTTTGCCAGTTCAAACGCTTCAAACAAGCCAAAGTCAAAGGTTCCGCAAGGAGCCTTTTTCGTTTCTGCCACGCTTTTCATCTTTCCCCTTGTATTTCGGATGGGTGCACCCAACTAGGCGAGAGCTCGCGTGGTTTACCAAGCCGTCACATCCGCGATGCACAATGCACCGCATGTGTGATGCAGGTTTTTTTGAAAGGTAGTTCATGACTATGTTGACCCGATTGCTGAAATCTTTAGCGGCTACCGTGCTGATTGTGAGTGCCACGCTGGCATTGGCCTTGCCTACGCCCAAAGATATTGAAGGCGCCGTCAGCGCCGGTCATTACACGCAGGCAGAAGCCATGCTGCGCGAAGTTCTTCAAGACAAACCACAAAGCGCCAAAGCGCATTACGAGCTTGGCCAAGTGCTGGCCCACGAGCAGCGCTACAAAGAAGCGCAAACCGAGCTGCAAAAAGCCAAGGACATTGAGCCATCGCTGAAGTTCGCGACCAGTCCCGAGAAGTTCAACGCCGTGTTCACCAAAGTGAGCGATTTGGCATCCCCATCCTCTTCCGTGGTGATGTCGCCTTCTGTCGCGCCAGGTACGCACGCTGCCACCCAAGCGGTACCTGTAGCGCCAGCAAGCAGCGGGTTCCCACTCAGCTACGTGTGGCTGGCTATTGCCGGCTTGGTTGTGCTCGGTTTGTGGTTCCGCCGCTCGGCGGTCGCCAATGCCAACAACACAAACTACGCACCTGTACCTGCCCCCGCGGGCGCCCCATTAGCGCCGCGTGGCTTTGGCGCACAGTTCACCCCCAATGCGCCAGGCTATGCAGCTGCCCCGCAGCAGGGTTACGCCCAGCCGAATAGCGGTGGCTCGACCATGACGGGTGCTGTCGTCGGTGGTTTGGCAGGTGTGGCGGCGGGCTATGCCTTGTCTAAAGCGTTTGAGGGTGACCATCACAATGCATCGGCACCCAGTGCAGCACCCGCAGCAGGCAATGGGGGCTACGTGCCATTTGACGCCCCTGCGCAACCCGACTTAGGCGCATTCGATGCCGGCTCTGGCAGCGATTGGGACAGTGCTGATTCAGGTGGCGGCGACGACAGCTGGTAATCAGCCATTGGCCAGCAGTGCTTGAGTGGCGACCTCTTGCGTCAGCTTCATGGTTGCTTTGTGGGTTGCCGTGAGTGGACGTCGGGCTGACCACACCAACATCAGTTGACTCATCAACTTTGGTTTTTCGACCAAGTGCGTGGTGAAGTCTTCTGGCTTGGCGAAATTGCTCAGTGTGTAGGCTGGCAAAACGGCATAGCCCAAGCCTTCTTTGACGAGTTCCAAAATGGCGTTCAAGCCATCAATCTCGAAAACGATGTTGGGCTTGCAGTTGATTCGTTGCATTTCCGTGTCAATCAACAAGCGAAATGCATTGGGGCGGCTAGGCGCGATGAGTGGCAACTTCGCCAAATCAGCCAGTTGCATCACGGGTTTGAGTTTTGTTTCAGCACGATGCTGCTGACCTTTCTTCCCCGAAATCAAGATCAGGGTGTCTTCGTGCAGCAGCGTCATTTCCAAATCAGGCGAGGGCGGTGGGTTGTAGAGCACGGCCATATCCAGGCGACCTGCGCGCAAGCTCTCGACCATCAACACGGAAAACCCTTCGGTCAGTGACAGTTGTGCATGTGGCAAATAAGCGCGAAACGACATGGTCAGTGGCACCGTCACCAGCTTGGACAAGCTAGGCGGCAAACCGATCGACACACGTCCTGCCAATGCGCCGCGCACGGTTCCCAGCTCCTCTTGTGCCACAGCCACTTGATGCAAGATACCCCGTCCGTGTTCGAGCATCACCAAGCCAGCTTCCGTCACCGTGACGCCTCGCCCATTGCGCATCAGCAGGTTCTGGTGCAACTCCACTTCCAGTTGGCGCACGTGGCGACTCAGAAGAGGTTGCGGAATGCCCAATGCTAAGGCCGCTTTGGTGAAGCTACCCAGTTCGGCGACGCGCACAAAAGATTCGATTTGTTTGAGTTCCATGCAATTCTCGATTTTGAATAACCAATTGTCCGTTATTTAAAAACGGCATAGCAGCTAGTCCTGCATTTAACGCCTAGTTCTGGGGTAAATCTCTAGAATCCACCGCATGCATACCCCTACCAACCCCCTCGTTTTGCGAGGCATTTCGTCCATGGCCACCAAGGCTTTGCTGGCTGATTTGACGCACGCATACCAAGTCGAAACGGGTGTAGTGGTGCAGATCGAATCTGTCGGAGGCGTTGATGCGGCCAAACGCGTCCAAGCCGGCGAGGTATTTGACATGGTGTTGTTGGCCGCAGATGCGATTGAGCGCTTGATTGCTTCCGGTCATGTGCAACAAGGTAGCCGCAACGACTGGGTGCGTTCACCCGTGGCGGTGGCCGTACAAGCTGGCACTGTGCATCCTGACTTGAGCAACGAAGCCGCTTTGAAAGCCGCCGTGTTAGCCAGTCCCTCACTCAGCTACTCGACAGGCCCGAGCGGCGTTTACCTTGAAAAATTGTTTGAACGTTGGGGCATTGCCGACCAAATCAAAACCCGCATCGTGGTCCCCGCTCCAGGCACACCTGTCGGTGAGTTGGTGGCTAAGGGCCAGGCCGCTTTGGGTTTTCAACAATTGAGTGAACTCATTTCAATGCCCGGCATCGATGTGCTGGGGACCCTGCCTGAGGATGTGGCGTTCATCACCACCTTCTCTGCGGGGATTGCGCAAATCATTACCAACGACACCTCGCGTGTCGCTGCTGTTCAGTCGTTCTTGCAGTTCTTGGCTTCTCCGCGCGTTGAAGACATCAAACGCAAGCAGGGCATGGATTTTTAATAGGGGTTATTTATGTCTCTCATCATCGACGTACACGGTCACTACACCACGGCACCTAAGGCCTTAGAAGAATGGCGCAATCGCCAAATTGCAGGCATCAAAGACCCCGCGTCTATGCCCAAAGTGTCCGAGCTGAAAATCAGCGACGACGAATTGCGCGAAACCATCGAGACCAACCAACTCGCCAAGATGAAAGAGCGCGGCTCTGACATCACCATCTTCAGCCCACGCGCGAGCTTCATGGCACATCACATTGGCGATTTCCAAGTGTCATCCACTTGGGCGGCCATCTGTAACGAGCTGTGCTTCCGCGTGGCTGAGTTGTTCCCCAACAACTTCGTGCCAGCAGCTATGTTGCCCCAGTCGCCCGGTGTGGACCCTGCCACTTGCATTCCAGAGTTGGTCAAGTGTGTGGAGCAATACGGCAACGTCGGCATCAACCTCAACCCCGATCCATCGGGCGGCCACTGGACATCACCCCCATTGAGCGACAAGTCTTGGTACCCCATTTACGAAAAGATGGTCGAGTACGACATCCCCGCCATGATTCATGTGTCGACCAGCTGCAATGGCTGCTTCCACACCACGGGTGCGCATTACTTGAACGCAGACACCACGGCCTTCATGCAGTGCTTGACCTCTGACTTGTTCAAAGATTTCCCCACCTTGAAGTTTTTGATTCCTCATGGCGGTGGCGCTGTGCCTTACCACTGGGGCCGTTTCCGTGGTTTGGCGCAAGAGCTCAAAAAGCCGTTGCTCAACGAGCACTTGATGAACAACATCTATTTCGACACCTGCGTGTACCACCAACCTGGCATCGACTTGTTGACCAAAGTGATCCCCGTCAAGAACATCATGTTTGCGTCCGAGATGATTGGCGCCGTGCGCGGCATTGACCCAGAAACGGGACACTACTTCGATGACACCAAGCGTTACATCGAAGGTACGCTCAACCTCAATGCAGATGAGCGTCATCAGATCTACGAGGGCAACGCACGTCGCGTGTTCTCACGTTTGGATACCAAGCTCAAGTCGCAAGGTCGTTGATTTGCGAGCCGCTTAAGCCACCTTAATTTTTGGAGATTTCTTATGTACGAACTCGGCGTTGTTTACCGCAACATCACCCGCGCTGATCGCGCAGCTGCTGACGGCTTGGCCGCTTTGGGCTCTGCCACGGTTCATGAGGCGATGGGTCGCGTGGGTTTGATGAAGCCTTATATGCGTCCTATCTACCCAGGTGCGCAAGTCTCGGGCACCGCGGTGACCGTGCTTTTGCACCCCGGCGACAACTGGATGATGCATGTGGCCGCTGAACAAATTCAGCCCGGTGACATCGTGGTGGCTGCGATCACGGCCGATTGCACCGATGGTTACTTTGGTGATTTGTTGGCCACCTCGTTCCAAGCCCGTGGCGCACGCGCTTTGATCATCGACGCCGGTGTGCGTGATGTGAAAGAGTTGCACCGCATGAACTTCCCCGTGTGGAGCAAAGCTATCAGTAGCAAAGGCACCATCAAGGCCACGATCGGATCTGTCAATATTCCCGTGGTGTGTGCAGGCATGTTGGTTCATCCCGGTGATGTCATCGTCGCTGACGATGACGGTGTGGTGTGCGTGCCTGCTGCACGTGCTGCACAAACGTGGGAAGCCGCTCAAAAGCGTGAGAGCTTTGAAGGTGAGAAACGTGCCAAATTAGCCTCCGGTGTATTAGGCCTCGACATGTACAAGATGCGTGAGCCTCTGGCCGCAGCAGGCTTGAAATACATCGACTAACGTCGCCATTCCCAAAGGCCGTGAAGCAGGCATGCCTTACTTGCTAGCGTTTGCACAGCAGGTTTGCGCGGCACGGCACAAGTCGATTTATGTCTCAAAGGAACCCACGATGAAGAATTTGATGCGTTTCGTCTCCGCTCTGTCCATGTGTTTGATAGCAAGCCACGCCATGGCGCAGACCTATCCGGCCAAGCCGATCAAGGTCGTGGTCGGCTATGCAGCAGGCGGTGCTGTGGACGTGGTGGCCCGCACCATTGGTCAAAGCATCTCTATCAGCATGGGGCAGCCCGTGGTGGTTGAAAACAAACCGGGTGCCGGGACCAACATTGCGGTCAAGTCAGTCATCACGGCGGAGCCCGATGGCTACACCTTAATGATGGCTGCCAATGCATTGGCTGCCAACATGTCGCTCTACCAGCCCGCGCCGTTTGATGCAGAGCGTGATTTGGTGGCGGTATCGCTCATCGGTCGCGTACCTGTGGTGATTGCGGCCAATCCCAATGCGCCGTACACCAACATCAAACAGCTGATTGAGGCAGCCAAAGGCAAGCCCAACAGCATTGCCTTTGGAACGCCAGGCAACGGTTCTACCCCACATATGGCGATTGAGCTATTCGCTCGTGCCGCAGGTATTGATTTGCAGCACATTCCTTACCGAGGCGGTACCCCTGCGATCACCGATGTGATCGGTGGTCAGCTACCTTTGGTGGCCGTGAATGCGTTGGAAGTATTGCCACACGTCAAGAGCGGCAAGCTCAAAGTGTTGGCGGTGCTCAGCCCCAATCGCAGCGCTATCTTTCCGGATGTTCCCACCATTGCCGAATCTGGTTTTGTCGGGTTTGAAGCCTCCGTTTGGTATGGTTTGGTGGCGCCCGCGGCCACGCCAAAACCGATTGTGAGCAAGCTGCACGATGAAGTGCAAAAAGCCTTGCAAACCAAAGAGGTTCGTGAACGCATGAACGCTGTAGGCGGTGAAGTGGTTCCCGGCAGCGCAGACATGTTCACACAACTGATTCGTACAGAACGCCAGCGCTACGCCAAGTTGGTGCGCGAAGCCAATATTCAACCTGATTAAAGACAACGAGGAACGAGATGGAATTTCAAAAGACCGCAGGCTGGATGGACTGGTACACCGGTCCAACCAAACCCAAATTCAAATTGCCGGCAGGGGCCGTGGATGCGCATTGCCACGTGTTTGGTCCGGGTGCTGAATTTGCCTATGCCCCCGAGCGTAAATACACGCCCTGCGACGCATCTAAGGCTCAGCTTTTTGCCTTGCGCGATCACCTCGGTTTTGCCCGTAATGTTGTGGTGCAAGCCACTTGCCACGGCGCAGACAACCGCGCCATGGTCGATGCCTTGGTCAGCTCTAACGGCAAAGCACGTGGCGTGGCCACCGTCAAGCGCAGCATCACCGATGAAGAAATCCAAACCATGCACGATGCGGGTGTGCGCGGTGTGCGCTTTAACTTTGTGAAGCGCTTGGTGGATTTCACGCCCAAAGACGAATTGCTTGAAATCGCCAAACGCATTCAGCTCTGGGGCTGGCATGTGGTGATTTACTTTGAAGCCGTTGATTTGCCAGAGCTGTGGGACTTCTTCACCACATTGCCCACCAACGTGGTGGTGGACCACATGGGCCGTCCCGATGTGACCAAGCCCGTCGATGGCCCAGAGTTTGAGCTGTTTGTGAAGTTCATGCGCGAGCACAAAAATGTGTGGAGCAAAGTGACGTGCCCCGAGCGTTTGTCAGTCTCCGGCCCCAAGGCTTTGAACGGCGAACAAAACGCGTACCAAGACGTGATCCCCTTTGCCAAGCGCATCGTGGATGAGTTCCCAGACCGCGTGTTGTGGGGCACCGATTGGCCGCACCCCAACCTCAAAGACCACATGCCTGATGACGGCTTGTTGGTTGACTTCATTCCGCACATCGCGACCACTGAAGAGCAACAACGTAAGTTGTTGGTCGACAACCCGATGCGCCTCTACTGGCCTGAGGAGACTTTTTAATGGCACTCGACAAACCCTACACAGACGTCCCCGGCACCATCATTTTTGATGCCGAACAATCGCGCAAAGGCTACTGGCTCAACCAGTTTTGCATGTCGCTGATGAAGGCGGAGAACCGCACGCGTTTCAAAGCCAATGAGCGTGCTTACCTCGATGAGTGGGCCATGACCGAAGAGCAAAAGCAGGCCGTTCTGGCCCGTGATTTGAACTGGTGCATGCGCACCGGCGGCAACATTTACTTCCTCGCCAAAATTGGCGCAACCGACGGTTTGAGCTTCCAGCAAATGGCAGGTTCGATGACGGGCATGACCGAAGAGGAATACCGCAACATGATGATTCACGGCGGACGCTCAGTAGAAGGCAACCGCGTGATGGGTGAAAACGGTGATGCGCAAGCGCAGAACCAACCTCAAGGCGCAGCCGGTCGACAGGCTCACGCAACGGACAAGAAAGCATAACCATGGCAAAAATTACCGCATCCGTTTACACCTCCCACGTGCCCGCCATCGGCGCCGCATTGGACCTCGGTAAAACCGAAGAAGACTACTGGAAGCCCGTCTTCGCTGGCTATGACTTCTCCAAACAATGGATGAAAGACAACAAACCAGACGTCATCTTCTTGGTCTACAACGACCACGCCACAGCGTTCAGCTTGGACATGATTCCAACGTTTGCTATCGGCACAGCCGCTGAATACACGCCCGCCGACGAAGGCTACGGCGCACGTCCCGTGCCAGTTGTTAAAGGTCATCCTGAGTTGGCTTCGCACATCGCGCAGTCTGTCATTCAACAAGACTTCGACTTGACCATCGTCAACAAGATGGATGTGGACCACGGTTTGACCGTGCCTCTGTCGTTGATGTGCGGTGAACAAGACCCCGTCAAAGGCGCTTGGCCATGCCCCGTCATTCCGTTCGCCGTGAACGTCGTTCAATACCCTGTGCCTAGCGGTCAGCGTTGTTTCAAACTCGGCCAAGCGATTCGCAAAGCCATCGAGAGCTACGACGAAGACATCAACGTACACATTTGGGGCACTGGCGGCATGAGCCATCAGTTGCAAGGCGCGCGTGCGGGTCTGATCAACCGTGAGTGGGACAACAACTGGCTTGACTTGATGATCAACGACCCAGTTGCTTGCGCCAACACCCCCCACATCGACTATGTCCGTGAAGCGGGCAGTGAAGGTATTGAGTTGGTGATGTGGCTCATCGCGCGCGGCGCGATGTCTGATGTGAACGACGGCAAGGTGACTGGCAAAGCCCCCAAGCTGGTGCATCGTTTTTACCATGTGCCCGCGTCCAATACCGCCGTGGGTCACGCTATTCTAGAAAACGTAATTTAATAACTTTGCGGGACAGATCTTTAGCTCTGTCCTCAACTGGAGTAAAACATGAGCAAAACCATCAAAGTCGCCTTGGCGGGCGCTGGTGCCTTCGGCATCAAACACTTGGACGGTATCAAAAATATCGACGGCGTAGAAGTCGTGTCATTGATCAGCCGCGATTTAGAAAAAACCAAAGAAACTGCTGACAAGTACGGCATCAAGCACATCACCACCGACTTGGCCGATAGTTTGGCTTTGCCTGAAGTCGATGCTGTGATTTTGTGTACACCCACACAAATGCACGCCGCACAAAGCTTGGCTTGCTTGAGGGCTGGCAAACACGTGCAAGTGGAAATCCCCTTGGCTGACAGCTGGAAAGATGCCGCCGAAGTGGCGCAAGTCGCCAGCGAAAAAGGTTTGGTCGCGATGTGCGGTCACACCCGTCGCTTCAACCCCAGCCATCAATGGGTGCACAACAAAATCAAGGCAGGTGAATTCAATATTCAGCAAATGGATGTGCAAACCTACTTTTTCCGCCGCACCAACATGAACGCCTTAGGTCAAGCCCGTAGCTGGACCGACCACCTGTTGTGGCATCACGCAGCGCACACGGTGGATTTGTTTGCTTACCAGGCGGGTAGCCCCATCGTCAAGGCCAACGCCGTGCAAGGCCCAATCCACCCCGCGCTGGGCATTGCGATGGACATGAGCATTCAGTTGCAAACCGCCAACGGCGCGATTTGTACCTTGAGCTTGTCATTCAACAATGACGGCCCCTTGGGAACGTACTTCCGCTACATCGGTGACACCGGCACCTACTTGGCTCGTTACGATGATCTGTACACGGGCAAAGAAGAGAAAATTGATGTCTCCAACGTGGCAGTTTCCATGAACGGCATCGAGTTACAAGACCGAGAATTCTTTGCTGCGATCAAAGAAGGCCGCGAACCAAACTCAAGCGTGGCACAAGTGCTCCCTTGCTACAAGGTTCTGCACGATTTGGAGCAGCAGCTCAACGCTTAACGAGTCACGTAAAAAAGGGTCTGATGTCCTACCGCTTAAACAACACGGCTCGCAATCGTCAAATTGGCATTGCCTTGATGGTGATCACGACCTTGATGTTTGCGGCCTTGGATGCCAGTGCCAAATGGCTGGTGCAAACCCTTCCTGTGTTGCAAGTGGTGTGGCTGAGGTTTTTGGTGCACACGATTTTGACGACCGCGATGTTCATACCCTCCATGGGCGCAGGTTTGTTGGTGGTCAGTCGGCCGCGCATGCAACTGGCGCGTGGATTGATGCTGGCTGTGATGACGGGGATTAATTTTTGGGCGCTGCAATATTTGCAATTGGCTGAAACCGGCGCGGTTCAATTTTCGGTTCCCATTCTGATTGCGCTGTTCTCTGCATGGTGGCTGAAAGAGCGCTTGGATGCGAGGCGTTGGATCGCCATTTGCATTGGATTTTTAGGTGTCCTTGTCATCATCCGTCCAGGCGGGAATGGTTTTCATCCCGCTATTTTTCTGAGTCTTTTAAATGCGGTTTTCTACGCAGGCTTTAACCTGATGACACGACGTTTGGCGAGCAGCGATAACCCAGTGGTGACGCAACTGGCTTCAGCTGCTGTGGCTACCTGTGTGTTGGCTCCCTTTGCTTTGTGGCAGTGGCAAACGCCTCAGGGGTGGCAGACTTGGTTGATCATTGGAGCGACGGGCTTATGTGGTGGTCTGGGACATATTGCCGCTGCACAGGCGCACCGCTATGCCTCGGCAGCGGTACTGGGCCCATTTTTGTACCAACAAATTATTTACATGACGTTTTGGGGATGGTTGATTTTTGGACAAGTGCCGGATCAAGCCGTTGCGCTTGGCGCATGCGTCGTGGTGATGAGTGGCTTGTATTTGCTGTGGCGCGAGTTTCGTCAGCACCCAGAATGAAGGGGAGGGCTGATGAATTGTGACTGCAATGTCATTTTTTATACCCTCCACTGCGTGCCGCTACTGATAGAGTGAAACGTACCTGATTCATGAGCATCGCTATGCAAAATCAAATCGATCCCGCATCCCCCGATCCCATTGAAAATGACGCAGTGCATCGCGCAGAAAAACTTTCTTCGCTTCAAGAGCGCATCGGTCGTCTGAAAGAAAAAACAGACGCGCTCCAAACGCACTTTGAACAACACCCCGACCCTGACGAGCCAGTGCCCAAATCAGCGCCTTGAGTTCGCTCTTGCCACGGCGTGCTTGGCGGCCAAATAGCCAAACGTCAACCCAGGCCCAATGGTGATGCCTGGTCCTGGGTACACGCCCCCCATGATCGAGTGCATGTCGTTACCGCAGGCGTACAAGCCCTCAATGGCCTGACCTTCTGCATTCAACACACGTGCATCTCCATCGGTGACCAGGCCCGTGGCTGCACCGATATCGCCGGGATACAGCGCAATGGCGTAATACGGACCTTCGCGCAAGGCGCCTAAGCAAGGATTAGGTCCCGTCCACGTGGCATCGCCGTTGGCGCGTTGATAGTCTGTGGTGCCGCGTTGAAAGTCGGCATCCACACCCAGGTCGGCAAAGCCGTTGAAGCGCGCCACCGTGGCTTCCAGTTGACTGGCAGGCACGTGCAGTTGCTGCGCCAGATTTGCCAAGGTGTTGCCTTTCTTTAAATAGTTGTCGGCCAAGAAGGGTGCGAGGCCTTTGCCGCCTGGTCGAATCATGCCGAGACCATAACGTTTCAAGGCCCCTGCATCGCACACCAACCATGACGGTACGCTGGGGGTGGTGGCGTGGTGCGCCTGCATGGCAATGCCAAACAAGTGGTACGAGGTGGATTCATTCACGTAGCGATGGCCTTGGCTATCGACCGTGATCACGCCCGGCTTGCCCCTGTCCATCACGAAGTGGGGGAAGACTGCTGTGCTGCCGTCGGCCCTTCGCCGTGTCGACACAGGCGCCCAAAAAGCGTTGCTCAAGCCACCTGTTCCGAGTTGACCACCTGCATGCAGTGCCAAGTCTTGCGCCCGACCTGTGTGGCCTGGACCCGCCGGGCACCACGCCTCTTTCGCACCTGGCAGCATCTGTGCGCGACGCGTGGGGTGGCGGTTGAAGCCACCGCTGGCCATGACCACGCCACCTTTGCTGTGCACAGTGCGTTGCACTTTGCTGCCATTGGGCAAGGTTTGTTGCAACACCACGCCGTGAACGTTGTTGCCGTCTTGCACAAGTTCCGTCACTTCGGTGTGGGTGACCAATAAGCCTTGGCGTTCGATGTAGCTGTAGAGCATGCGCGCAATCATGGCGTTGCCCATGACCCAGCGTGTGCTGCGTGGATGCAGCAGTGTGTCGAGGTAGTGGCGCACGATGATGCGTACGCTGTAGCTGAATGATTTCCAGGTCTCCGTTAAGCGCAACAAATGGAAGATGTCATCGCGGTCCACCATCATGCCGCCGAGCACAGTGAACTCTGGGATGGGGTTGCGAACCAAGGTCATGTTGGGGCCGAGCAGTTTGCCGTCAAAGGGTTGCGGCTCAATCGCGCGGCCACGAAGCACAGAGCCTTCGAGCTCAGACAAGTAGTCTGGGTGCAGCATGCGCACTTGAAATTGCAGTGCGCTGTGGGCTTCGAATTTGGCGATGGCATGTGGGCCGTTATCGATGAAGGCTTGGCGCAGTTTGGCGTCTGAACGATCGCCCACGGCGAGGTCCAAAAACGTCGCCACACGCTCGGGCGTGTCGTCTGGGTTGACTTCTAGGCCGCGTTTGGTGCCGGGTACCCACGTGGTGGCTGCGGATAAAGCGGTGGTACCTCCTACATGGGCCATGCGTTCGACCAACAGCACGCGTGCGCCGTCAATCGTGGCGTTGAGCGCCGCCGAGAAACCCGCGCCGCCTGATCCGATGACCACCAAGTCCACCGTGTCTAGGTCATGGAATTGCGAGAGGTCGGTGTTGATGCGATGGGTGAGGGGATGGGGTGTGTCGCTCATCTTTAAAGTCTCCAAAGCATTAGGCTTCTAACAAGAATTGCACCATCAGCTCGCGGACTTGCGCAAACATCTCCGCGCCCGTGACGGTAGGGCAGCCTTTGCTGCGGGCTGCGGCAATCAGGGGTGATACGGCGGGCGCGGTGATGACGCAACCGATGAACATCTGTGGCGTGATGGCACTCAAATCAATGGGACTTGGGTCGCCTTCGCGCATCCCGAGGGGCGTGGCGTTGATGGCCACGTCAACGCCAGTTGGGTCGCCGCTGCCGCAGAAGACGCGCCCCATGTTCAAGCTGTTCAGTCGTTTGATGAGTGACTCACGGCGCTCGGTGCTTTCGTCGTGGATGGCCAACTCGCTCACGCCAGCCAACACCAAACTGTGTGCGACGGCCGAGCCTGCACCGCCTGCACCGACCAGCAACGCTTTTTTGCCTTTGAGGTCGAAGCCTTTCGACTCAATTGCTTTGACGTAGCCCAAACCGTCGAACATGTCGCCATGCCAACGGCCATCAGCATTGCGGCGGATGGTGTTGACCGCACCCAAGAACTCGGCGCGAGGTGAGCTGGTGGCGCAAAACGCATGGCAGTCAAACTTGTGAGGCACGGTGACGATAACCCCGTCGACGTTGCGTGCGAGGGATACGCCTTCAAACCATTGCTTCAGGTCTTGGGTGGGCACGTGGGCGGGGACGCACACGGCGTCTTTGCCATGTTGTTCAAATGCTTGCGTGACGCCAAAAGGCGATTTCACTTGTGCGATGGGGTCACCCACGATGAGGTGAACACGTGTGGCGCCGCTGAAGTTGTCGAGCATGGTGAGCAGGAGTGAGTGAATGAATGTGTCGCAGTTTATACAAAAATGGAACGTCGTTCAACTATTGAATGAAATTCATTTTTCGTGATAAAGTGCGGTCCACTATGAACCAATACAAATCACGATGAGCGGCGTACTCGAAAGAACTTTGGGCATTTTGGAACTCTTGTCAGCACAAGGGCAGGGCGTTGAGTTGGCCGTTTTGGCGGAGCAACTCAACATGCCCAAGAGCGCAGCGCACCGTTTGCTGGTGGACCTCATTCGTTTTGGCTACGTTCGCCAAACACGCGAATTAGGCGAGTACGCATTGACCACCAAGCTCGTGTCCTTGGGCCTGAGCTACCTGAGCAAAACCGGTGTGATTGATATTGCCCAGCCGTTGCTCGATCGCCTCGCTGAACAGACCGGTGAGTTGGTGCGTTTGTCGGTGGTCGATGGTGACCGTCTGACGTGGGTGGCACGCGCACAAGGGGCGCGCCAAGGCCTGCGTTATGACCCAGACATGGGCAGCATTGCACGGCTGAGTTGTTCATCTTCGGGTTTGGCTTGGTTGTCGACCATGAAGGATGATGAGGCGCTTGCATTGGTGTCGCAGCAAGGGTTGGGTTTGCCGAAAGACTTTGGCCCCAACGCCCCCAAAAGCTTGAAGGCATTTCTCAAAGTCTTGCAAGACACCCGCAAACAAGGCTTTAGCCTGACCGAAGAAACCTATACCGCTGGCCTCAATGCCATTGCTGCCCCTGTCGGTTTAGTCGGTCAATTGCCTATGGGCACCATCAGTGTGGCGGGCCCTTCTGCGCGTTTGACGCGCGAACGCATGTTGGCCCTTGCTCCGGATTTGTTGTCTTACGCTGCACAGTTGGCCGCAGCCAGTGGTGCTTCGCCCATGTTGGCGCGTGGCAAAAGAAAGGTGCGCTTGCAACCCATTTATGCGGCCTGAGATTCAAAGCCATGAATAGCGACAAGTCCGCCTCTGTGACGCATTGGGATTGCGATTTGCTCGTGGTCGGTTCGGGTGCGGGCGCCTTATCCACGGCCGTCACAGCCGCGCACTTAGGGCTCAAGGTGATCGTGGTCGAAAAAGATCCGCACTATGGCGGCACGACGGCATGGTCCGGCGGTTGGATGTGGATCCCGCGTAACGTGTTGGCGCTCAGAGGCGGCATGGCTGAACCGATTGAAAAACCGCTCTCCTATTTGCGCCATGAACTCGGGCAACAGTTTGAGGAGGCGCGTGCGCGCACGTTCTTGAGCAACGGTCCTCGCATGGTGCTTTTTTTTGAAACGCACACGTCCTTGCAGTTCATCGATGGCAACGCGATTCCTGATTTTCATGGCCGTACCGAAGACGCGGCCTTGGGCGGCCGATCTGTGTGCGCTGCCCCGTTTGATGGTCGCTTGTTGGGTCAGCACATCGAACAACTCAAAACGCCTTTGCATGAGATCACCTTCTTAGGGATGGGCATTGCGTCGGGCGCAGACATCCGTCACTTTTTTAATGCCATGCGCGCCTGGCGTTCGTTCTTGTACGTGACCAACCGTGTGGTGCGTCATCTTTGGGATTTGGTTTGGCATGGTCGTGGCATGCACTTGGTCAATGGCAACGCCTTGGTGGCCGCGCTGGCCAAATCAGCATTTGATGCAGGGGTGGACATTCGTGTGAACAGCCCTGCCGTGCGCTTGATCACCGATGGCCCCAATGTCCGTGGCGCGGTAGTGATGCATCACGGCGCAGAGCAAACCATTCGCGCCAAGCGCGGCGTGATGTTGGCCGCGGGTGGCTTCCCGCATGACCCACAACGCAAAAGTGAACTACTGGCGCACGACCCCACAGGGCAACAACATTTTTCTGCAGCTTCTAGAGGCAACACCGGCGATGGTTTGCGTTTGGGCGAATCGGCGGGGGGCGTGGTTGCTAAGGATTTGAAGCAAGCGGCGGCATTGGCCCCTGTGTCCTTGGTCCTTCGCGCGGATGGCACTCAGGTGCATTTCCCGCACTTGATTGAACGTGGCAAGCCCGGTTTGATTTCTGTCACACGCTTTGGCAAACGCTTTGTGAATGAGGCTGACTCGTACCACGACTTCGTGCAGGGTTTGATTCAGGCGCTTCCCGAAGGGGAGCCCGTGCAAGCGTGGCTGGTGGTCGACCATCGCTTCATCCGTCGCTGGGGTTTGGGTGCAGTCAAGCCTGCGCCTGTGCCTATGCATGGCATGCTGGCCAACGGTTATTTGCAAAGAGGTGATACCTTGGCCGAGATAGCCGAGCGGTGCGGCATCGATGCGGTGAGTTTGCAAAACACCGTGGTGCGTTACAACACCATGGCTGACATTGGCCATGACGGCGAATTTGCCAAAGGCCAAACGCCCTACAACCGCATGCAAGGCGACCCCGCCCACACGGGGCGCAATCCATGCATGGCGCCGTTGCAAGATGGCCCGTTCTACGCCGTGCGCATCGTTGCAGGTAGCTTGGGTACCTTTGCAGGTTTGCGTTGCAACGAACACGCACAAGTGTTGAATGCGAATGGGCAGGCCATCGATGGTTTGTACGCAGGAGGCAATGACCTCTCCAGCATGATGGGCGGCAACTACCCGAGTGGTGGTATCACGCTTGGCCCAGCCATGACCTTTGGTTTTCTTGCCGCGCATCATGCGGCCCGCACCTCACCCGAACACACATTTTTTAAAAGGACTTCACCCATGTATTACGAACTCGCCACCATGACATTGCCATTTGGCACCGCCGGACAAGCGGCACTCAACGTCCAAACGTTTGCGGCCCAAGGGCAAGGTGAATTGCTGGGCTGTTGGTTCACTGACATTGGCGTCTTGAATCAAATGGTTGTGTTGCGTGGCTTTGATGACTTGGCCACCTTGCAAGCTGAGCGCCAACGCACGCAGCAGAATGCCAGCCCTTTTGGTTGCGGTGAAATCTTCCAAACGCTGGAGCAGCACAGCTACCAAAGCTTTCCTTGGATGAAGCCCGTGCGCCCCAGTGCTGAGAGCGGCATCCATGGTCCCGTTTACGAAATTCGTACCTATGGCATCAAGCCGGGTGGTGTGCAACCCACGATTGATTTGTGGGAGCAAGCCATTCCTGCGCGCGAAAAACTGTCGCCATGCGTCATCGCGATGGTGGCTTTGGATGGCCCGCTGCGTTTTACCAATATTTGGGCTTACCCCACCCTAGACGCACGCAGCAAAGCCCGTGCCGATGCCGTGGCCCAAGGTATTTGGCCGCCCAAAGGCGGTCCCGCCAACTTGACCACCAACATGGTGTCCACCATTGCCATGCCCACCGCTGTTTCTCCACTGAAATAAGCCATTCAAGGCATCACACCATGCGCACCTATTCACTTGCGTACTTAACCGCCAGCGCGTCAACGGTTCCTCAAGCCATCGGCATTGCTGCTGAGCTGGGCTATGGTTTTGTGGGCTTGCGCTTACAGCCCAATGGCCCAGGCGGCCCATGTCAAAGTTTTATTGACGATGTGGCTGTGCAGCGCGAAACCTTGGCACGTATGGCGGACAACGGTGTGCAGGTGTATGACCTTGAAATCATTCGCATTGGTGAGCAGTTCGACCCTGTCGTTCATCGGCCCTTGCTCGAAGCAGGGGCCGCACTCAAAGCACGTGCAGTGCTGGTGGCCGCAGACGACATCAACGAGCAACGCCTGTCGCAGCACTATGCGCAGCTGTGTGAGCTCATGCAGCCTTATGGTTTGACGGCTGACTTAGAGTTCATGCCATGGACAGGTGTGAAAGATGCGCAGTCTGCATTGCGTGTCATCACGCTTGCGGGGACCCCCAAGAATGCAGGCATCTTGGTGGACGCCTTGCACTTTGGTCGGTCAACCACCAGCTTGGCTGACATCGCAGCGATTCCTCATGCATTGCTGCACTACGCACAAATGTGCGATGCACAAGCCGGTTTGAACTTCACCACCGAAGAGTTGATACACACCGCACGCCAACACCGCTTGTTGCCGGGCGAGGGCACGATTGATGTGACGGGCTTGTTTGCAGCCTTGCCTTCGGACTTGCCGGTGAGTGTGGAAATTCCAGATCTCCAACGTGCCGCTGCCTTGGGAGATAGGGCTTGGGCCGAGGTTGCGTTGAATGCAACTAAAAAAATATTAGGCGATGACTAAAGCGCAAGCTTCAAATCAACGGCCTGAGGCTTTGTGCAACTTCGCGCAGCACGGGCAACACGCGGTGAACCGCCTCCTTGGCGGTTTCGAGTTGAATGGGCATGCTGACCGTCAGCGCGCCCTGCACATTGCCTTTGTGGTCGCGCAAGGGTACGGCGACACCTCGATAAGCCAAGTCCAGTTGTTGCTCGGACATCGCCCAATCTTGGGCTCGGATACGCGCCAATTCAGTACGCATGCGCTTGGGGTCGGTGATGGTGTGCGACGTGAACGCCTTGAGCTCATGGGTGGCAAGCCATGCATCGACTTCTGTTTCGCCCAGCAAGGCAAGCAACAACACACCCGCCGAGGTGAGGTGACAGGGGACGCGCGCACCCAATGCAAAGCTCGTGTTCATGCTGCGGTTTTGCCCATTGCGCGCGATGTAAACCAAGTCGTAGCCGTCGAGTACGGCGACAAACGAAATTTCCTGTGTGCCCATCGCCAAACGTTGCAGCGACGGTTGCACGATGCGCGGCAAGCGCACCGATTCCAAGTACGACTGACCCAAGCGCATCACCTTGGGCGTGAGCCAAAACAACTTACCGTCACTGGCCACGAAGCCCAAACTCAAGAGGGTGAACAAATAGCGTCGTGCGGCGGTGCGCGTCAAACCGCAACGCTGTCCTGCTTGTGTGGCGGTCAACCGCGGGTTGTACTCGTCAAAGGTTTGCAGCATGGCCAACCCTTTGTCGAGGCCAGCGATCCAGTCCTTTTTATCGATGGGCGTGTGATGCGTCAAAAGTGTGTTCATAAGCGGTCCAAGGGGAAACCCGAGATGCGATCGATGATCGCACATAAGCGTTCGTTAATCGCGCGAATAAGTCAAATATCCCTGTCAATTCAGGTGTTTGCATTTAAATTTCATACATCCAAATACTTTGGATGGTTTGCTGACTTTTTCACCATCCCTAGCAGTCATCTAACAGCACAATTTAAACCCCAAAGAGGAGACATCCATGAATAAACGCACCACCCTGAAGACTGTTGCCGCCGCCGCTATTTTTGCGCTGGCCGGCATCGCGCACGCGCAGCAGACGATCAAAATTGCCAACATTGTCGAACTGTCAGGTCCAGGCACCACCGCTGGCACAGTGTTTAAAAATGGCGTCGAGTTGGCGGTCAAAGAGATCAACGACAACGGCGGTATCTTGGGTAAAAAAATCGACAGCTACACCGTCGACACGCAAACCAACCCAGGCGTTGCCAAGGGTTTGACTCAAAAAGCAGTGGACGATGGCGTGTTCGCCATTTTTGGCCCTGTGTACTCGGGCTCCATCATGGTCTCTATGGCCGAATCCAAGCGGGGCGAAGTGCCTAACTTCACGGGGGGCGAAGCAGCCTCCATCACGGCACAAGGTAACCCTTACGTGTTCCGCACGGCGTTTGGTCAAAGCTCCTCATTTCCTAAGTTGGCGAAGTTCATCAACACCAAAGCCAAGACCTTGGCTGTGATTTATGTGAACAACGACTTCGGCAAAGGCGGCCGTGACACGTTGGCGAAATTGCTTGAAGGTGGACCTACCAAAGTGGTGGCTGATATCTCAACAGATGCCGGTCAAATTGACTTCTCTGCCGCGGTGTTGAAGGCCAAGCAAAGCAACGCTGATGCGATTTTTGCGTACACCAACGAAGAAGAGTCCGCACGTTTGTTGCGCGAATTGAAAAAGCAAGGTTGGACCAAACCCGTGATCGGTGAGACCACCTTGACGGGCCAAAAAGTAATTGAGTTGGCCGGTGATGCCGCCAACGGCGCGATCGCTCACGTGGGCTTGACCGTGGACGCGCCTAACCCAGAAATGTTGAAGTTCAAAGCCAAGTACTACCAAGCCTATGGCAGCATTTCTGACCACAACGGCATCAAGGGCTACACCGGTGTGTATGTTCTGAAAGCCGCCATCGAAAAAGTAGGCAAGCTTGATCGCAAGGCCGTTGCACAAGCTTTGCATGGCATCAACATCAGCGCCAAGAAGAACCCCGGTGTCATCATGGATGTGAGCTTTGATGCCAACGGTGACCTCGACCGCGAAAGCTTCTTGATTGAAGTGAAGAACGGTCGTCAAGTAGTGACCGCCACTTTGCCCGCTTTGAGCGCTAAGAAGTAACACCTGAATCCCTATGACCGACTTCCTACAACTCTTTTTCAGTGGCCTTGCCACTGGTAGCATTTATGCGCTGGCGGCCTTAGGCTTTACGTTGCTTTGGCAAGCTTCGGGCACCATTAACTTTGCGCAAGGCGAGTTTGTGATGCTGCCCGCATTCATGATGCTTGGCTTTTTGTCTGCGGGTTTCCCGTTGGTGTTGAGCTTTGTTGGTAGTTGTGTGTTGTCGGTCATCGTCTTGGGTTGGTTGTTCAAACGCGGCGTGGTGGACCCACTCTTCAAGTTCGGCATGATGCCCATCGTGGTGGCGACCATTGGTTTGTCCATCGCCATGCGCAATGCGGTGCGTGCGGGCTACAGTGCTGAGCCGCAACCTTTCCCCAATCTGTTTCCAGATGAGGTCTACAACATTGCCGGTGTGACCATTTCCGCCACCGACATTGGTACCTTTGCCTTTGCGATTGCCTTGGTGTTAGTCACGCAAGCGTTCTTGGCTAAAACCGTCACGGGTCGTGCCATGCAGGCGGTCGCGCAAAACACTGAAAGCGCTTCGGTGTTGGGCATCAACGTACCTCGCATGATTTTTTATACCTTCGCTATCAATGCGTTGTTGGCTGCGGCTGCTGCCATCTTGGTCACGCCGACTTACCTCGCGAAGTTCGACATGGGGGGGTCCTTGGGTAACAAGGCCTTCTTCGCCGCCATCATCGGCGGCTTCAACAACTCACGCGGCGCCTTGTTGGGCGGTTTGCTTGTGGGGGTCTGCGAGAACTTGGCTGCGGCCTACATTTCTCCTGCGTACAAAGACGCGGTGGCCTTGATCATTTTCATGGTCGTGATTTTGTTCAAGCCACAGGGCTTGTTGGGTAAAAAAGTGGAGCGAAAAGTATGAAGAAGCTCGCCATCCTTGCC
>CAIODK010000164.1 GCA_903856995.1 uncultured Burkholderiales bacterium | reverse complement strand
CGAGCCGCACTCACGCGCGGTTTACGCACTGACGGTTTGGGAACGCTAATTGGTGGCATCTTCAATACATTCCCATACACCAGCTTTTCGCAAAACGTCGGTTTGGTCGCCGTGACCGGCGTGAAGAGCCGCTTTGTTTGTGTGGCGGGAGGCATCATCTTGATCATTTTGGGTGTTATACCCAAGATGGCTGCCTTGGTCGAATCCTTGCCCACCGTGGTCTTGGGTGGCGCTGGGTTGGTGATGTTTGGCATGGTGGCCGCGACCGGCATTCGCATCTTGGGCGGGGTGGACTTCAAGAACAACCGTTTCAACAGCTTGGTTGTCGCCATTTCCATCGGCATCGGCATGATCCCGCTGATAGCCCCCAACTTCAAGCAGTGGATGCCGCACAACCTGCACCCCCTGATTGAGTCGGGCATCTTGCTGGCCTCCCTCTCAGCGGTGCTACTGAACCTGTTCTTCAACGGCGCGGCTAAAGATGATTCGGCCGCCATTGACGCAGCCCGTCAAGCCGACAGCCACTAGGAACATCTCAACCCTCCAAAGCCCGCTGATTTTCAGCGGGCTTTTTCTTGGCCGGTTCAACCTAGTGTTTGTACCGTGTGTCACATAAGCAGTAATACCGACACCCCTTGGAACACGACGCCGTTACACTCTTTGTTCATAAAGAGCGGTCTGCGTCGGTCGCAACACAACATCCCTTTTGGAGCAAATAAAACATGGAACTACTTCAAAGCACTGACTTCTGGCTAGGCTTGCTGTTGATCACTTGGATCAACATCATCCTGTCTGGTGACAACGCTGTGGTGATCGCTTTGGCCGCTCGCAGCCTACCGCCCGAACAACAGAAAAAAGCCATCATTTTTGGTTCAGGTGCAGCTGTGGTGTTACGAATCGGCTTGACTGTGATTGCGGCCAAGTTGATGGCCTTGGAATACTTGCAAATCATCGGTGGCTTGCTGCTGCTGTGGATTGGTGCACAACTGCTAGAAGCAGAAGAAGAAGGTGAAGAAGAAGCGAGTGAGCACAGCAACCTGTTTGTTGCCATTCGTACCATCTTGATCGCTGACGTGGTCATGAGCCTAGACAACGTGATTGGCGTTGCTGCAGCCGCCAAAGGCGACCAAGTGTTGTTGATCATCGGCTTGGCCATCAGCATTCCCTTGGTGATTTTTGGCAGTACCTTGATGATCAAACTCATGGAGCGCTTCCCCATCATCATCACCTTGGGTGCTGCTTTGATCGGCTGGGTCGGCGGTGAGACCGTGGCCAGCGACGTGGTGCTCAAAGCCTTTGGCGAAGCCAACCCTTGGTTCCACATGACCAGCGCAGTCACGGGCGCACTGATCGTCTTGGGTTGGGGAAAGATCAAATCAGTACGACACCGCAATGCGGCTGATGCCGAATAAGCGCGCGTGTCATTGACCCTCACAAAAAGCCAGCCCCTTGCTGGCTTTTTTGATGCCCAATCCAATCCATGGTTTGCGCACCGAGACCGTGCATGTCACCTGATTGGTGCTCAGTCAGCTTGTATACAAACCAAACTCGCGCACAATTTGAAGTTCATAGCCCCAAAATAAGCGTTGCAGCCAGGCACTCTTATTGCAACGTTCTACGCAACATGCTCCATCCACTTCGTTTTTCAGAGGCTCCCATGATCAAACGCACTTTCCTCAAAACCACCCTCGGTTTGGCACTGGCTGCTACTTTTGCGGGTGCTTCGGCACAAACTACACCTTTGAAGTTCCAACTTGATTGGCGTTTTGAAGGCCCTGCCGCTTTCTTCTTGGTGCCAGTCACCAAAGGGTATTTCAAAGACGCCAAGCTCGACGTCACCGTCGACGCAGGCAACGGCTCAGGCGGTGCGGTCAACCGGGTCGCTTCGGGCGCCTACGACTTGGGCTTTGCCGACTTGGCCGCTCTGATGGAATTCCACGCCAACAACCCGGACGCGCCTAACAAGCCTGTCGCCGTGATGATGGTCTACAACAACACGCCTGCGTCGGTCATGGCCTTGAAAAAATCTGGCATCAAAACCCCAGCAGATTTGGCTGGCAAAAAAATCGGCGCCCCCGTGTTTGATGCAGGCCGTCGTGCCTTCCCGATCTTTGCCAAGGCCAACAGCGTGCCCGTTGTGAACTGGGTGTCCATGGACCCGCCTTTACGCGAAACCATGTTGGTACGCGGTGATGTGGATGCCATCACTGGCTTCACCTTCACCTCGCTTCTCAACATCGAAGCACGCGGTGTGAAAGCTGAAGAAGTGGTGGTCATGCAATACCCAGACTTCGGCGTGAAACTGTATGGCAACGCCATCATCGCGAGCCCGAAGCTGATCAAAGAAAATCCTGCCGCCATCAAAGCCTTCTTGGCTGCGTTTACCAAGGGTGCAAAGGACGTGATTACCGACCCCGCTAAAGCAATTGAGTCAGTCAAAGCACGTGACGGGATCATCAACTCAGAACTCGAAACCCGTCGCCTGAAGCTGGCCATCGACACCGTCATCAATAGCCCAGACGCGCACACGGAAGGTTTTGGACAAATCAAAGGCCCACGTTTGTCTTTGATGGCATCCCAAGTGTCCGACGCCTTTAACACCAAGACGCGTGTCAAAGCAGAAGACATATGGAACGGTTCGTTTTTGCCTACGGCCAAGGAACTTGACGTACTGCCAAAAGTTAAGAAGTAAGCAGGTCACCTATCAATGACTGCTTCTGCTGACCACTTCGTCGACTTCCAAAATGTCTGGCTCGCCTACAACGATGAGCTGCTGAGCCAAAACCACTTCGCGGTAGAAGACATCAACCTTCAAGTCAAACAGGGTGAGTTCATCGCCATTGTGGGCCCCTCAGGCTGTGGCAAATCCACCTTCATGAAGCTCACCACGGGCTTGAAAAAACCCAGCCGCGGTCAAATCTATGTCGATGGTCAACCTGTCAACGGTCCTCTCAAAATCAGTGGCATGGCGTTTCAATCACCGTCGCTGCTGCCTTGGCGCACCACCCTTGACAACGTGCTGTTGCCTTTGGAAATTGTCGAGCCTTACCGTTCGAACTACAAAGAGAAGAAAGCAGAATACGAAGCGCGCGCCATCCATTTGCTACAAACCGTGGGGTTGAAGGGCTACGAGCGCAAGTTTCCGTGGGAGTTGTCGGGTGGCATGCAACAGCGCGCCAGCATTTGCCGAGCACTGATCCATGAGCCAAAAATGCTGTTGCTCGATGAGCCATTTGGTGCACTCGATGCCTTCACCCGCGAAGAGCTGTGGTGCATCTTGCGCGACTTGTGGACGGAACAAAAGTTCAACGTCATCTTGGTCACGCACGACTTGCGCGAGTCCGTCTTTTTGGCCGACACCGTCTATGTGATGAGCAAGAGCCCTGGCCGATTTGTGGTCAAACGCGAGATCAATTTGCCTCGCCCACGAGATTTGGAAGTCACCTACACGCCTGAGTTCACCGACATCGTGCACGAGTTGCGCGGCCACATCGGGTCCATCCGCAAAGTCGGCACCACGATCGGACAGTCCACGCCATGAATCAAAAACAACTCGAAACTTGGGCCCCTTGGGGCTTGCTGCTTGCCACTCTGGTGATTTGGCAGGCCGTTTGCTGGCTCTTCCATGTGTCTGAATTCATCTTTCCTTCGCCGCTGCGAATCTGGGAGCAAATGGTGGAATACCGGGATGTCATCGCTGCCCACGCGTGGCGTACGTTTTGGGTGACCATGGTGGGCTTTGGCATCGCCATCGTCGTGGGCGTCCTCTTGGGTTTCGTCATTGGTAGCTCACGTTTGGCTTATGCGGCTGTGTACCCGCTCATGACGGGTTTCAATGCCCTGCCCAAAGCGGCCTTTGTACCCATCTTGGTGGTGTGGTTTGGCATTGGCGTGGGCCCTGCCATCTTGACCGCCTTCTTGATCAGCTTCTTCCCCATCATGGTCAACATCGCGACCGGATTGGCGACCCTGGAACCTGAGCTCGAAGACGTGCTGCGCGTGCTGGGCGCCAAGCGCTGGGACGTGCTGGTCAAGGTGGGGCTGCCACGGTCGATGCCTTACTTTTATGGCTCGCTCAAGGTCGCCATTACGCTGGCTTTTGTGGGCACCACGGTGTCTGAGATGACGGCGGCCAACGAAGGCATTGGCTATCTTCTGATTTCTGCCGGCTCGGCCATGCAAATGGGCCTGGCTTTTGCAGGCCTGCTGGTGGTGGGCGCCATGGCCATGGCCATGTACGAGCTGTTTAGCTTTATCGAAAAACGCACCACGGGCTGGGCGCACCGGGGTTCGCAGGGAACCTGAGCGGCCTTGCGGGCGCTTTTAAACGCGTATTTCAAACGCGTAAATTGCTGAATACGACAGATTCGCAGTCGATTCATGGCTTTTGCGAATATCATAAAGCGCTGAACTGCGCACTGCGCTGCCGCAATGGCCCGCGCAGAAATAAGGACCCACGTTGGAGTAACCCATGACAGAACCGGTGGAAGCAATAGCCACGTCACCCAAGCTTCGGCTTGTAACAGGCGATTACGCCTTTTTGGCACTCATGGTGTTGGTGCTGATTTCCGTGACCTGGATTGGCATCCTGGCCTACGAAGAGGGGCTCAAAACCGAGGGCACCAAACGCAATGGTGAAGCCTGGGCCGCCTGGATGACGGAGGCCGGCACGAAGCGCTTAAGCGCTGACTACGACATTCCCGCCTGTGGCAACGGCGCCAAGGCTACCCCTGAAGCGGCGCCAGCCGATTCGCCTGCGGCGGATGCAAGCAGTGATGGCCTGGCCGCCACGCCTGAAAAGGCCGCTGCACCCGCTGCCGCACCAGAGGCGGCAAGCTGGGGCACCTGCCTTGCATACCTGCAAACACATTCCCCGCTCAAAGAACTGCGCAACCCCTTTACCGGCGAAGCACCCAAGTTCGAAGCTGCCTGTAACTCTTCGGACCACGGCCTAGCGGGGGCCATCATTTTGGAAAAACTAGTTCCCACGCCTGCGGGGTCATCCACACCGTTTGTCATTTCGCAATTGGTGGGTAGCGACCTGATTGGCGCAAAGATTCAGATTCGTCTGTCTGTCTGCGACAAGGGTGGCGACGGCGTCAAAGTCGGTGAATTTGAATTCTGAGGTCT
>CAIODK010000163.1 GCA_903856995.1 uncultured Burkholderiales bacterium | reverse complement strand
CGCGCCCATCATGCGTAAACCCATATCGCGCCCCACGCGCACAGGCCCTGTGGCGTGGAAGATGCGCCCATTGCGCACCGCCCTCGCCTGCACACGGGCGTTGCGTTGCCAGCGGGCATAGGCAAAGTTTTGAAGGCGCAGTGGCACGTCCAACGCCGAAGCGCCGGTGAGCTGCGCACCTAACTCCGCCGCGTCCTCTATCGCCATGCCCGCACCTTGCGCCAAGTACGGCAGCATGGGGTGCGCAGCGTCGCCCACCAGCGCAAGGCGGCCCTGCGCATGCTCGTGTGCACCACGCATGGCGGGACGGCCACACAACGGCCACAAACGCCAGTCGTTGCAAGCAGCGATCAAATCGACCAAAGGCGCGCAAGCACCGCGCAGGGCTCGGTGCAGCTCTGCGCGGGTTTGGCCCTCGGACTTTTGCGAGTTCCAACTTTGCAAGACCTGTAGGCTGTTGGCGTCTTCATCGGGCAGGCGGCCTTCGGTCAAGCACACCACGTTCAGCCACTCGCCACCGCGCACGGGGTAGCACACCACATGCACGTCAGGGCCCATCCACACCGTCACGTCTTGGCTCCTCAACGACTCGGGCAAGCTGGCTTGGGCTACCAAAGCGCGGTAGGCAATGTGGCCCGTGAAGTGTGGCGATCCATCGCCCAGCAGCTGTTGTCGCAAGGGGCTCCACACCCCATCGGACACCACCGCTGCTGCAGCTTCGTGGGTTTGCGTTTGTTCGTTTTGCAGCACGTCCAGCGAGGCGTGTTGGGCCGATGTGCGCGCGCTTTGCACAATGGCATTGCATTGCAAGTTCACACCTTGGGCTTGCGCCGCTTGCAGCAACAGCCCATGCAAATCTGCACGATGAATGGTGACGTACGGGGCGCCATACGTGGCTTGCGCTTCTTTGAGCGGCAGGGTCGCCAGCACCTCACCCGTGTGCAGGCTGCGCGCGTGAAGGCCTTGGGGGAAAGCAGCCACTTGCTTCAACGCGTCCCCCAAACCCCATGCTTGCAAAATACGCGTCACATTGGGCCCAAGTTGCACACCGGCGCCCACCTCTGAAAACTCAGACGCGCGCTCAAACAACTGCACGCGCCAACTCGCACGCGCAGCAGCCACGCCGACAGCCAATCCGGCAATTCCACCCCCAGCCACCATCAACAATTTCGTCATGGCCAGATTGTGCATGGCCTGATTCAGCTTTTATGATGTAAAGCTATGCCGACAGCAGCAACCCCCATGTCAAACGGAGACACCCCATGAAACGCCGCACCCTGATTCAAGCCAGCGCCACCCTGCTGCCCGTCTTTGCCCAAGCGCAAGACAAATACCCCAGCAAGACCATCATGTGGGTGTGCCCCTACGCCGCAGGCGGCAACGCCGACAGCCGGTCGCGCCAAGTGGCCAAAGCCATGGGAACCCTGTTGGGCCAACCCGTCATCATTGACAACAAAGCCGGTGCAGGCGGCAACATCGGCACCGAAGCCATTGCCCGCGCCAAGCCAGACGGCTACACCGTTGGCATGGGCAACTTTGCGCCCTTGGCGGTCAACCAAGCGTTGTTCAAAAAACTTAATTTCGACCCACTCACCGACCTCACCCCCATTTGCCTGATTGAGCGAGGCCCGCTCATCTTGATGGTGCGCAACGACTCCCCTTACAAAACCTTGAAAGACCTCGTCGCTGCTGCCAAAGCCTCCCCCGGCAAGCTCAGCTACGGTTCTGGCGGCATCGGCGGCTCACACCACCTCAGCGGCGCGTTGTTTGAGCACTCAGCCGGCATCGACATGATTCACGCCCCGTACAAAAGCGGCTCAGCGGCAGCCACCGATTTGATGGGCGGCCAAGTGCACATGATGTTTGAGCAGATGTACGCGGCCATGCCCTCCATCCAAGGTGGACGCATGCGTGCGTTGGCCATCACCAGCAAAAAGCGCTCGCCCCTGCTGCCAGACTTGCAAACCATGGGTGAACAAGGCTTCCCCGAGGTGGAGGTGCTCAACTGGCAAGGCCTGATTGGCCCCAAAGGCATGTCGCCCGCCTTGGTCAAACAGCTCAACGCCGTGTGCAACCAAGCCCTGCAAACCGCCGAGGTGAAAGAAAAAATATTGAGCCAAGGCAACGAGGTGGGCGGCGGTAGCCCTGAGCAATTTGCGGCGCTGATCAAGGCCGAGGGGCCGCGATGGGCAAAAGTTGTGCGAGATGCGAAAATCGAACCTGAATGATTTTTTAGCTGCCCAAGCAGCATCGCACCTCCATGACCACGCTCAAAGCACCTGAACTTCTATTACCCGCCGGCTCGCTCGACAAGATGCGCGCTGCGTATGACTTTGGTGCAGACGCCGTCTATGCCGGCCAACCCCGCTACAGCTTACGCGCGCGCAACAACGAGTTTCGCCTCGAACAAATTGGCATCGGCATTGCCGAAGCCCACGCGCGCGGCAAGAAGTTCTTTGTGACCAGCAACTTGCTGCCCCACAACGACAAGGTGCGCACCTACTTGCGCGATATCGAGCCCGTCATCGCCATGAAGCCCGACGCGCTCATCATGGCCGACCCCGGCCTGATTGCCATGGTGCGCGAGAAGTGGCCAGAGGTGTCCATTCACCTCTCGGTGCAAGCCAACACGGTGAACTGGGCCGCGGTGAAGTTTTGGCAAAAAGTGGGCGTCACACGCATCATCTTGTCACGCGAACTCAGCTTGGACGAGATTGAAAAAATTCGCCAAGAATGCCCCGACATGGAGCTGGAAGTATTTGTGCATGGCGCGTTGTGCATTGCCTACTCAGGCCGGTGTTTGCTGTCGGGCTACTTCAACCGCCGCGACCCCAACCAAGGTACGTGCACCAACGCCTGCCGCTGGGGCTACGGCACACAAGCCAGCGCCACCGACCCCAACACAGGCGAAGCCATGCCCATCCCCATGGAAGCCGACTTTGACTTCGCCAAGTCGCAGCAAGAAGCCGAGTCCAGCTTCTCCACCTGCGGGGACGGCCAACGCCACCCTGCAGCCGACAACATTTACCTGCTCGAAGAAAAGGGCCGCCCTGGCCAGCTCATGCCCATCATGGAAGACGAGCACGGCACCTACATCATGAACAGCAAAGACTTGCGCGCTGTGGAATACGTGGAACGCCTCACCCAAATTGGCGTGGACTCACTCAAGATTGAAGGCCGCACCAAGAGCCTCTACTACGTCAGCCGCACCGCGCAGGTGTACCGCCGCGCGATTGACGATGCCGTGGCAGGCCGCCCCTTCAACCCCGAGCTCATCACCGAGCTAGAAGGCTTGGCCAACCGTGGCTACACCGCTGGCCTGATGGACCGCCGCCCTGCCAACGACTACCAAAACTACGAAACCGGCCACTCCATCGCCCACCGAAGCCAATTTGTAGGCGAAGTGCGCGCCGTGGCCGATGGTTGGGCAGAGATTGAAACCAAAAACAAATTTTCAGTCGGCGACACCATCGAGATCATTCACCCGAGTGGCAACCGCATGGTCAAACTCACGCAGATGAAGGACAAGCACGGGGCATCCATTGACGTGGCCGCAGGCAGCCCGACGCATGTGTGGATCCCTGTGGATGGCCCCGCGGAAGGCGGGTTGTTGGCGCGGATGCTTTAACGCCTTAACCTCTCAAAACAAAACCCCGCAAGGCTCGCGCTTTGCGGGATTTTTGTTGTGTCAGCCTGCTTACGCTGTCACACCTTTAGCGATTTCAACGTACTCTTCGATCTGGTTGAAGTTCAAGTACTGGTAAATGGCTGCGCCGTCGGCGTTCACCACACCCATG
>CAIODK010000162.1 GCA_903856995.1 uncultured Burkholderiales bacterium | reverse complement strand
TCTGCCGTGGCTGTGGCGCAAGACCGAGCGCGTGAGAAAGCGCACTTTGTGAAATGCGGCGTGCCCGTGGCCCCGCATGCCGTGATCAACACCCCCGAGCAATTGGCGGGCGTGGCAGACAATTTGTTGCCCGGTATTTTGAAAACCTCCCGCATGGGCTACGACGGCAAAGGCCAGTTGCGCGTGCGCACCCGTGACGAGCTCAACGCAGGGTGGCCGCAGCTGGGCAGCGTGCCTTGCGTGCTTGAAAAAATGCTGCCTTTGGCGGCCGAGTGCTCGGTCATCATCGGCCGTGGTCGCGACGGTGCGATGGTGAATTTGCCCATACAAAGCAACCTGCACCGCGACGGCATCTTGGCCGTGACCGAGGTGTTTGCGGGCAATGTGCCTGACGCGTTGGCCAACCAAGCCATCACCGCCGCCAAAGCCGTGGCGCAAGAGCTGAACTACGTGGGCGTGTTGTGCGTGGAGTTTTTTGTGTTGGCTGATGGGTCGCTGGTGGTGAATGAAATTGCCCCTCGCCCCCACAACAGTGGCCATTACAGCCAAGACGCGTGTGATGTGTCGCAGTTCGAACTGCAAGTGCGTTGCATGGCCGATTTGCCGCTGACGCAACCCCGTCAGCACAGCCCCGCCGTCATGCTGAATTTGCTGGGCGACTTGTGGTTCGCGCATCAACCGGCGTCAAACGCTTCACAGGTCGAGCCTGCGTGGCACGACGTGCTGGCGCTGCCCGGCACACACCTGCATCTGTACGGCAAGCGAGAAGCACGGGTGGGTCGCAAGATGGGCCACCTCAACATCACGGCGGCGACGCCCGAGGCCGCGCGTGCGGTGGCCCTACAAGCCGCTGCTATTTTGGGCATTGCGCCGTTTTAACGGCCTCTTTGCTTGCCCCATGATTCTTGACGGTCAGTCCCCCCAAGCCATCACCGCCGCTGCGCACGCCCTGCAGCGCGGTGACTTGCTGGGCCTGCCGACCGAGACGGTGTACGGCTTGGCTGCCGACGCGGGCAACGATGCCGCGGTGGCCCAAATATTTGAAGCCAAAGGCCGCCCCGCCAATCACCCGCTCATCGTGCATGTGGCCAGCGCGCACAGCGTGCAGCGTTTCGCAAGCCATGTGCCCGCGTTTGCGCAAAAACTCATAGCCGCTTTTTGGCCCGGCCCTTTGACGCTCATCTTGCCGCGCCGCCCTGACGTGGCAGCGGTGGCAGCGGGTGGACAAAACTCGGTGGGCCTGCGTTGCCCATCGCACGCGACAGCGCAAGCGGTGCTGCAAAGCGCGGAAGCCTTGGGCGTGTTTGGTGTCGCGGCACCCAGCGCCAATTTGTTTGGCCGCGTCAGCCCCACCACCGCCGCGCACGTGGCGGGCGAGTTTGGTGAGGGCCTACTCATACTCGATGGCGGTGCCTGCGAGGTGGGCATCGAGTCCACCATCGTCGACTGCACCCGCGCCGCACCCGTGCTGCTGCGCCCAGGCGTCTTGACGCCTCAGCAACTGAGCGACGCCTGTGGCGTCCCCATCATCACCCCTCAAGCACCCGATGCCGAGGCCCCGCGTGCCTCGGGCACGCTGGCGTCGCATTACGCACCCAGCGCCCAGCTCCGGCTGATGACGGCGGAAACCTTGCAGCAAGCCCTCGACGCATGGGCCACCCACCGCGCCATCAGTGCCAGCCACGCCAGCACCGACACCCTTGCAATTTGGGCCCGCAGCCCCTTGCAGCTGCCGGCCGACCCCGCCGCACAACTGACACTGCAAGTAATGCCAGCCGACGCAGACCTCTGCGCCCATCAACTCTTCGCTCAATTGCGAGCGTTCGATGCCCAAGGCGTCACCCACATTTGGGTCGAAACCCCGCCCCCAACGCCCGAGTGGGACGGCGTGCGCGACCGCTTGACGCGGGCAGCCACGCCAACTCGTTAAACTAACCCACTACTCAAAGAGAGCCTGTGATGAACCCCATGATTAGCCGAACCCTCAAAGCCCTCTGCACCGTTGCTGTGGCTGCCCTGCTGTCTGCCTGTGGGGCGAGTAGCACGGTGTCACCATTTGCGCCAACGCGAGTGATTGGTTTGGGGGATGGTTACAACGACATTCGCACGGCGACTGGCGGTCTAGCACCGACGGTTCGAGAGGGTGCCGGTACGGTTGGCTCCGTTGTTGAGCAAGTAGCCGCCTACTTTGGACAATCCAATGTTGTGAGTTATGCCAGCGGTGGGCAGCGCATAGGTGATTTAGCCGCGCAAATTACTTCAGCTGGCAGTTTTTCAGCTGCCGATTTAGTGGTGATCGCGGTGGGAACCTTTGACGTCAAAGCGAACGCAATACCCGCCACAGAAGCACAGACCTTAGTCACACAAGTTC
>CAIODK010000161.1 GCA_903856995.1 uncultured Burkholderiales bacterium | reverse complement strand
GTGCGCCAACAGAGCGCCAGCCAAGCTGAGTGCGGCGGTGACCGTCCACGTCCACTCCCAACCCCCTGCACTCACCGCCACCCATGCCACGAGCGGTGGCCCTGCAAACTGGCCCAAGGCCGAGAGCTGCTGCATGTAGCCCACGGTGGTGGACACCGTGCCTTCGCTGGGGGCCAAACGCAAGGCACACGAAAACAAAGTGCCGGGAATCAAGCCGCCCACGGCCGAGAACATCACCACGCACGCAAAGCGCATGGCGGTGGGCAAGCCTTCGCCCTGCCACACGGCGTACGCGCCAATTGCCCCCAAGGTCATGGTGGCAAAACCGATCAGCAGCAAACGCTGCGCAGGCCAGCCGCTTTGCAGCAGGCGGCCCGAGATGATGTTGCCGCTCACATTGGCCAGCGCCACGCAGGCCGACAATACGCCAGCCATGCCCGCCGTCAACCCCAACTGAGCGTAGACCGTGGGCAAGAAGCCCACCACGGCCAACCACTGCGATGAGTACACAGCAAACGTCAACGACACCAACCAAGGGCCGGGGCTTTTGAGCGTGAGCACCAAGCGCTTGGGCCATGCATCGTTCGCCGCGTTGTGTGTGGGTGCGGGCGGCTGCACATCCGGCACGCACAGCCACACGGCCGCCAACGCAAAGGCAGCCACTGCACCCAACAGCCACCACCAAGCAGACCAGTTCAAGTCCGCAATGACCCAAGGGCCCATCAGTAACGCCAAGGCACTGCCGGTGGGCATGTAAGTGCCCCACCAGCCCATGCGCCCGCTGAGTTGCGAGGCATCCACGGTGCGACGAATGAGTGCAGGTGCCGGCATGACGACCAGCAAAAAACCCAAGCCTTCGAGCGCGCGCAAAAACAGCAAACTTTCTGCATCCGCTACAAAACCACCGCTGATGCTGGCGAACGACAACAACCCCAAGCCCACCAACATGCTGCGGCGCAAACCCAAGCTATCCGCACTCAGGCCCACGGCCAAACCCAGCGTCATGCTGGCAATTTGCACGGCTGACAACAAGAAGCCCGCTTGCACCAAGGTGATGTTCAAAGTCTCTTGCAGCACCGGCAAGGCCGGCGGCAGTTTGCCCACGTGCAACGCAGCGCATACGCCGGCAAACACGATGACCCAGGAGGGGTGAACGCCAAAGCGGTGTTTGCTCATACGACCGTCACTGCGCCAAGCGCGCGTGCTCACGGGTGGCGAATCGGTCGGTCATGCCCGACAGGTAGTCAGCCACGGCACGTGGCACATCGTCGCGCTGGGCGTAGGAGGCTGGCATTTCTTGGGGCTCGGCCAAGTAGATGGCGAACAGCTCTTGCACCACGGCGCGGGCGCCATCGGTGGTTTGCATGACCTGTGGGTGACGGTACAAATTGCGAAACAAAAACGACTTGAGTGCTTTGGACTCTTCGTGCATCGCCGCGCTGAACTGCACCAGCGACGGGCATTGGCGCGCGTCCTCGGCACTGGCAGGGGCATGCGTGCCGATCGCGGTGCGTGAGGTGTTGATGACGTCGTACACCTGATCGCTGAGCATGCGGCGAATGGTTTCGTACAGCACGCGGCGGCCTTGTAGCTGTGGGTACTCGCTCAAGGTTTGCGCGTGGTAGCGGGCAAACAAGGACACCTCTTGCAGTTGCTCGAGCGTGAGCAAGCCCGATCGCACACCGTCGTCAATGTCGTGGGCGTTGTAGGCGATAGCGTCGGCCAGGTTGCACAACTGCGCTTCGAGGCTAGGTTGTGTGCCGTTCAAAAAACGGGCAGCAATGCCACCCGGCTCTTGTGCGTTGAGGAGCTCTGCATTGCGACGCGCGCAGTGCTTCAAGATGCCTTCGCGGGTTTCGAAACTCAGGTTCAAGCCGTTGAAGGCGGGGTAGCGTTCTTCGAGTTCGTCCACCACGCGCAGGCTTTGCAAGTTGTGCTCGAAGCCGCCATACGCGGCCATGCACTCGTTCAACGCGTCTTGGCCAGCGTGGCCGAAGGGGGTGTGGCCGAGGTCGTGAGCCAAGGCAATGGCCTCTACCAAGTCTTCGTTCAAATGCAAGGCACGGGCGATGGAGCGACCCAACTGCGCCACCTCAAGCGAGTGCGTCATGCGCGTGCGAAACAAATCGCCTTCGTGATTCAAGAAGACTTGGGTTTTGTAAACCAGGCGTCGGAACGCGGTGGAGTGAACGATGCGATCGCGGTCGCGCTGATGCGGGTTGCGAAAGCTGGGTGCGTGTGCCGGAGTCTCAGGCTCCGCGTGGCGGCGACCACGGGAGAGTTCGGGCAAGCAGGCGTAGGGGGCTAATTCGCTCACATGAAGGCCGGGCTTAGCCTGCACAGCAGTCGTCAATGACCTGCGCCACCAAGGCATCAGGTGCACCACGCACGGCAGCTGTGCCGGGCTTGTCAATGAGCACAAATTTGATTTCGCCAGCTTCAGCTTTTTTGTCCACACGCATGTGGTGTAGGTATTCGTCTGCGCCCAACTTAGGCCCGACGATGGGCAAGCCTGCGCGCTCAATAAGGGCCGTGAAGCGCGAGACAAACGCCTCGTCCACCAAACCCAAACGTTGTGAGAGATGCGAGGCCATGACCATGCCGCATCCAACGGCCTCGCCGTGCAGCCATGCGCCAAAACCCAAACCCGCCTCGATGGCGTGGCCAAAGGTGTGGCCGAAATTGAGGATGGCGCGGATGCCGGATTCACGCTCGTCTTGGCCGACGACCCAGGCTTTGATTTCACAGCTGCGCTTGACCGCATGCGCCAAGGCTTTGGGGTCGCGTGCCAAGAGGGCGTCGAGATGGGTGTCAATCCAATCTAAAAACTGCATGTCGGCGATGGGCCCGTATTTGATGATTTCGCCCAGCCCGGCGCTGAGTTCGCGCTGCGGCAGCGTCACCAGCGTGTCCAGGTCGCAGACCACGCGTTCGGGCTGGTAGAACGCGCCAATCATGTTCTTGCCCAGCGGGTGGTTGATGGCGGTCTTGCCGCCCACCGACGAGTCCACCTGGGCCAGCAGCGTCGTGGGCACTTGCACAAAAGGCACGCCGCGCATGTAGCTGGCGGCGGCGAAGCCGGTCATGTCACCCACCACGCCACCGCCGAGCGCGAACAGCACGGTGTGGCGGTCGCAGCCATGGCCCAGCAGCGCATCAAAGATCAGATTCAGCGTCTCCCAGTTTTTGTAGGCTTCGCCGTCGGGCAAGACCACCGTGTGGACCTGGGCGTACACGCCCGCCAGTGCCTGCTCCAGGCGCTTGGCATACAAGGGCGCCACCGTGCTGTTGGTGACGATCAGCGCGGCATGGGCGCGTGGCAGCTGCGCCCATGCCGCGTCACTGCCAAGCAGCCCCGCAGCGATGGCGATGTCGTAGCTGCGCTCGGCGAGCGCGATGTGAACGGTGGGGTAGTCGATGGGCTTGGGCATGGGCGGATTGGAAGGGGACAAGGCGTGCGTTCGCCCTGCATTTTTCATTGTGCCAGACGCCGACGGCCGCAGCCGAAGGGCCCAGCGATTACGTTTCGTTGCGATTTTTCAATTTTTCGCGCCTCCATGGCGTTACATTAGCGGAGCATTCCTGTAGAGGCGCCCTGAACTCGCCCCGACCCATCAACCCACCGATAGGACCGAGTTCATGCCTAACCAGCATTTTGATCGTTTGACGGCCGTGCGTTTTGTCGATGGAAACGTTGCCGGCATCCGTGCCTTTCGTGCGATGTTGGGGCAAGCCTCCCCGGCCAGCCCGGATCCCACAGCCAAAATTCTCACGATCATCAGCCAGGCGGTGGCCACGGTGGGCGATGGCGCCGCCGACACCGCGCGAAAAAGCGCTGCGGTGAAGCTGCTGGAACTGGTTGCCGCCTCGCTGGAAATTCAGGCCGCGCAACGCAGCCACGCGGCCTGGCTGGAGTCCAAGGAGCTCGAAGCAGAGCACCAGCGCCAAACGGTGCTGCGCCTGGAATCCAAAAGAGCGCTGGCCCAAGCCAGCAAAGACCTGCAGTTTCAATCCTTCCTGGCAAGCCTCAGGTCGGACTCGCGGCCGCTGCACTGAGCGCGGCGCCGGGCGCTGGCCGGAAATTCAAGCGCCTTCGCCCTGGCTGCTGCGCTGACGGCGAAGCCAGCGCCTGGCACAGGCGGTTCAACCGGTTCTGCGTCATGGCCAAGGCCTTGGCATAACGCGGCACCGACCCATGCTGGCTGAAGTGCAGTTCCACCAAGGCCCGAAAGCGCGCAAACAGGTCGGCGCGACCACGCGCCGCACCACTCCAGGGCCGGCCCGACCCGCGCTGCGGGCGCGCCGGCGGCATGGGAATAGTGCTGGTCACGCAGATCTTCTCCCTGCGCTTGGGCGCATTTTCCGGCATGCAAGTGCAAGAAATTCTTTGCATTGTCCATATCAGCGGCGGCTCCAGGCAGCTAAGCTCGACGCTTCGCGCAGCGCATTGCCTGGCGCGGCCCCAGACCGGAGTACCCCATGTTTGAATTCGACCCCTACGCGCCTGAAGTTGACGCCGATCCCTTTCCTTTCTACCAAGTCCTGCGCGACCAGCAT
>CAIODK010000160.1 GCA_903856995.1 uncultured Burkholderiales bacterium | reverse complement strand
GTGATTCTTGGCGCAGGCCAATGGGTCAATGGTGTGGAGTGGGGCAAGTACAGCTTGATCTTCGGCCTCGCATTTTGGCTGACCGTTTTATACCAATGGTTTGGTGATGCCATCTCTGAGAGTGAAAGCGGTCAATATGGCCACAAGGTGGACTTGTCTTTTCGCTGGAGCATGAGCTGGTTCATCTTCTCTGAGGTGATGTTTTTCGGCGCCTTTTTCTCGGCCTTGTGGTGGGCACGCGCGCACTCTGTACCGATGTTAGGCAGTTTGGACAATGCCCTGTTGTGGCCTGACTTCAAGGCAGTCTGGCCATCAGTTGCGGTTGGCATGACGGCGTCACCTGCAGGCATCATCGAGCCCTTCCAAACCATGACACCGTTTTGGTTGCCCACCATCAATACAGCTTTGTTGTTGAGTTCAGGCGTGACTTTGACGATTGCACACCATGCTTTGATTGAAAACAAACGCGCAACCACCATCAAGTTCATGTGGATGACGGTGTTGCTGGGTGTGGTGTTCTTGTTGGTGCAAGGCTATGAGTACTACCACGCGTACCACGAGATGAACCTCAAGCTCAGCTCGGGTGTGTATGGCTCAACCTTCTTCATGTTGACTGGCTTTCACGGCTTTCACGTGTTCTTGGGTATGTTGATGTTGTTGGTCATCACCCTGCGTTTGCAAAAAGGCCATTTCACGGCAGAGAAGCACTTCGGTTTCGAAGGCGCTGCTTGGTATTGGCATTTCGTGGACGTGGTGTGGCTGGGTTTGTACATCTTGGTGTACTGGCTCTGAGCACGGCTTAGAAAAAAACAAAGGCCGCTTGTGCGGCCTTTGTTTTTGGTGTTGTGGGTTTATTGACCTGCCGCAATGCCCGTGGGTTGGATGTAGCCGAAATGCCAGCCTATCAAAATGCAGATAAACAAGACGATCGAAACTCCCACCCGAAGCCCTAACGCTTTGACCATGTGGCCAGACTTGGCTTGACCGCTGCGACCATTGCGCATCATGAAGACCAGGGCAGAGCCCAAGCTGGCGAGAATGGCTAAGAATGCAATTGCAACAATGAATTTCATACCTGTCATTATCTCTATTCCACGCACCCGTGCTTTTGCATGGGTGACGCTGGCCATGCTGATCGGCGTGGCGGTGACGGTACGTTTGGGGTTTTGGCAGTTGTCGCGTGCGGCTGAGAAGGAGCAACGTCAGTCGGCCATCGTGGCGCAGTTGGCGTCACCTGTGTTGGATACCTCGGCGTTGCTGGCCACGCCCTCGAACTTTGGGCTGCTGCATCAACGCGTGACATTGCAGGGGCAGTGGCTGCCTGCGCACACCGTGTATCTGGACAATCGACCGATGAACGGCCGTGCAGGCTTTTGGGTGCTTACCCCTTTGCAGTTGAATCCCTTCACGCGGGTGTTGGTGCAACGCGGATGGGTACCACGCCATCAATACGACCGCACGTTGTTGCCCCAGATCCAAACACCGACAGGTGTGGTGTCGTTGCAAGGCCGTATTGCGCCACCACCCTCCCCATTGATGGCCTTGCGTGACGAGCCAGATATGTCTGGGTCTGACTCAGGGACTTCTGTGATTCGGCAAAATATCAAATTGGATGCGTATGCCGCACAAGTGGGCGGCACATTTGCTGCCACTGTGTTGCAAACAGATACGGCTTCAGACGGTTTGTTACGCGACTGGCCTCAAATCACTGCGGGGGTTGAAAAAAACCTCGCTTATGCCTTCCAATGGTTTGCGCTCGCTGCCTTGCAGCTGATGCTCTACATTTGGTTTCAACTCATTCAACCGTATCGCCATGCAAGACGCACCTCGCTCTAAAACACACCACCCTTTGGGGATGACGGTGTATGACTTACCTTCGCCCTCAGAGGTGGTGCAAACCGATGCCAAGCGCACATCGATCGGACGATTTCGCATGTTGCTCGTGTTGCTGGTGTGTGCTGCGCCGGTGGTGGCCTCTTATTTCGCCTACTACGTGGTGCGACCCGAAGGACGCCGTAATTTCGGCGAGTTGATTCAGCCCGTGCGCGCCTTGCCGGATGTGCAAGTGCGCGGCTTGGGTGGCGAGACTTTGCAAATGCCGGAGCTCAAAGGTCAATGGCTGTTCATCAGCGTGGCGGGTGGTGATTGCTCAACAGATTGCCAGCATCAGTTGTATTTGCAGCGTCAAATATTGACAGGTTTGGGCAAAGACCGCGCACGTACAGAGTGGGTATGGTTGGTGAACGATCAAGCCGAAGTTCCTCGCAGCATCTTGCCCGCCTTGCAAGAGGCGACGGTTGTCCGCATCGATGCTGGCGCGCTAGCGCAGTGGCTGCAACCTGCACAGGGTCAGAAACTGTCCGATCATTTGTACTTGGTCGACCCGCAGGGTCAATGGATGATGCGTTTCCCGGCAAATCTGACGGCAGAGGGCGCGCTGAAAACCAAGCGTGACATCGAACGTTTGTTACGCGCATCTTCGTCTTGGGACGAGGCAGGCCGCTGAGCCCGTTAACGCATGACAGATAGCGCGTACAACCTCACGCCGGTGCTGCACCTGCTCATCATGGGCACATTGGTGGCCATGGTGCCGCTGTGCTGGGTGTGGTTGCGCAACCCGCAAGCATCGACTGCGCGGCGCGTCCAGGTGCTGACTTTGCTCACCTTGTTCATCACTTTTGACTTGGTGCTGTTTGGGGCATTCACTCGCTTGACTGACTCAGGCTTGGGTTGCCCCGATTGGCCGGGTTGCTATGGGCATGCCAGCCCAGTGGGTGCGCAAGCGGCGATTGCCGTGGAGCAAAGTCAAATGCCCAGTGGGCCTGTGACGCACACCAAGGCTTGGATTGAAATGGTACATCGTTACATGGCCATGGCCGTGGGTGGGCTGATCTTGACACTCACCGCATTTGCTTGGATGCGCCGCTGGCGCAGTGACGAGAGCCATGGTGTTTTGTTGCCGACGATCACGTTGTTGTGGGTGTGTGTGCAGGGTGCGTTTGGTGCCCTGACCGTTACCATGAAGTTATTCCCCTTGATCGTCACGCTGCATTTGTTCGGTGGCTTGGTGTTGCTGGCCTTGCTGACCTTGCAGGTGCAACGCCAACACTTGGTGAGTGCGCGCAGTCAAGCCATTTTGATTCGTCCGCCGTTGTATGCGGCAACTCTGATGGGCTTGTTGCTGCTGACCGTGCAAGTCTTGCTAGGTGGTTGGGTCAGCACCAACTATGCGGTGTTGGCTTGCAATACCTTCCCGCTATGCCAAGCCAGTGCGTGGCCGTTGATGAACTTCGAGCAAGGCTTTACCTTGTGGCGTCACTTGGGTCTGGATGCCAATGGCCAACCTGTTGCATTTGAGTCGCTGACGGCCATCCACTATGTACATCGTTTGGTCGCGTACGGTGTTTTGGCTTATTTGGCTTGTTTGGCTTTTTTCGTGCGTCGTGTACGTGCTTTAAGAACGTCAGCGCATGTGCTGTTGGCGTGTTTGTTGTTGCAGTTACTCACGGGTTTATCAAACGTGGTGTTTGATTGGCCGCTGGTGGCTGCTGTGTTGCACACCGGGGGCGCTGCGGCGTTGGTGGTGGTGCTGATGTGGATGTTGACCGGTGCGCGTGCTTCGCGCAGCACGGTTTTGAATGCATTGTGATGAGACCCGTTTTATGAGCTTCGCTTCTCCTACGCTTACCCGCTTGCGTCAGTTCAATGCACTGACCAAACCCCGCGTGATTCAACTCATTGTGTTTTGTGCCCTGATTGGCATGGTGTTGGCGGTGCCCGGTGTGCCTTCTTGGCCTGAGGTGCAACTGGCTTTACTGGCATGTTTGGGAATTTGGTTTGTCGCCGGTGCTGCTGCTGCCTTCAACTGTTTGGTCGAAAAAGGGATTGACTCGCGCATGAAGCGCACCGCCTGGCGTCCAACGGCCAAAGGTGAGTTGAGTGACCGCGACACCTTGCTGTTTTCCACGTTCATGTGTGTGGTGGGATCGACGATTTTGTATGTGTGGGTGAACCCGCTCACCATGTGGCTGACTTTCGCCACGTTTGTGGGCTATGCGGTGGTTTACACGGTTATCTTGAAACCCCTCACGCCACAGAATATCGTGATTGGCGGTGCATCTGGTGCCATGCCCCCCGTGTTGGGTTGGGCCGCGATGGCAGGCGAGGTAAGCCCCGAGGCTTTGATCCTGTTCCTCATCATCTTCCTGTGGACACCGCCGCACTTTTGGGCCTTGGCGCTTTACCGGGTGGAGGACTACCGCAAGTCCGGGCTACCCATGCTGCCAGTCACGCATGGCAATGAGTTCACGCGTTTGCAAATCTTGCTCTACACCTTCGTCTTGTTCGCGGCTTGCATGATGCCGTTTATCTACCGCATGAGTGGCTGGTTCTATTTGGTCAGTGCGGTGGTGTTGAGTCTTGGGTTTTGCGGTTACGGTTGGGCCCTGTGGCGCAACTACTCGGACGAGCTGTCGCGCAAGACCTTTCGTTTTTCTCTCATTCACCTCAGCCTGCTGTTTGCGGCACTTTTGATAGACCATTACCTGTGATGATTCAAACCACCCGTCGCCTGTTGTTGTCCACTTTGACGGTTCTCGCCTTGGTTGCGTGCAATGCTGACAAGCCCAAGTTCAACGCCATTGACATCACGGGTGCAGATTACGCCAAGGGCTTTACCTTGATGGACCAAAATGGTCAAAACCGGAGCCTGTCTGATTTCAAAGGCAAGGTGGTGGTGCTGTTTTTCGGCTACACCCAATGCCCTGATGTGTGCCCGACCTCCATGACCGAGTTGGCCGAAGTCAAACGTTTGCTCGGAGCGGATGCCGACAAGTTGCAGGGGGCGTTTGTGACGGTAGATCCAGCGCGGGATACGCCAGAGATGCTCAAGGCCTACATGGCCAACTTTGACCCCACATTTGTGGCCTTCATCCCGACGCCCGAGCAGTTGGCCGTAGTCGCCAAGGACTACAAGATTTATTACAAAAAGGTGGATGGCAAAACACCTACCAGCTACACCATGGACCACTCTGCTGGCAGTTATGTGTATGACACTCAAGGCAACTTGCGTTTGTACAGCCGTTATGGGGTGGGTGAGAAGGTACTAGCTCAAGACATTCAGACTTTGCTCAAAACAATACCCTGATGGCTTTCAGATCAAAGTAAAAGGGCCGCCATGCAAACCATGGCGGCCCTTTTGTTGGTGTGCTGGCGTTGCTTAGGCGTAAGCTGCCAAAGTGGTTTTCATCTTCTTCATGGCTGCCACTTCGATTTGGCGAATGCGTTCGGCGCTCACGCCGTACTCTGCGGCCAAGTCGTGCAGGGTCATGCCGCCAGAGCCGTTGTCTTCTACCTTGAGCCAACGCTCTTCCACGATGCGGCGGCTGCGGTCGTCCAGCACATTCAGCGCGGCGGCAATGCCATCAGACGCCAATACGTCGCGCTGGTGCGCGGCCATCATGGCGGTGGGCTCGTGGTTGGTGTCGGTCAAGTAGGCGATGGGGCCAAAGGCATCATCGCTATCTTCGTTGGGAGTGGGGTCGAGCAACACATCGCCGCCAGACATGCGCATTTCCATCTCCAGCACTTCTTCTGGCTTGACGTTGAGCTTGGTCGCGACCACCTTCACCTCTTGTGGGTTGAGGGTGTTGCGGTGTGTGGCATCGAGCGCGTCAGCCTTGAAACCTTGCTTCATCGAACGCAGGTTGAAAAACAGTTTGCGCTGGGCCTTGGTGGTGGCCACTTTGACCATGCGCCAGTTTTTCAAGATGTATTCGTGAATCTCAGCCTTGATCCAATGCATGGCATAGCTCACCAAACGCACGCCTTGGTCGGGGTCGAAGCGTTTGACGGCTTTCATCAGGCCGATGTTGCCTTCTTGAATCAGGTCAGCGTGGGGCAGTCCGTAACCCAAGTATTGGCGCGACACCGACACCACCAAACGCAGATGCGAGAGCACCAGCTTTCCAGCGGCTTCGAGGTTGTTGTCGTCTTTGAGTTGACGTGCAAACTCCTGCTCTTGCGCAAGGGTGAGCATGGGCAAGCGGTTGGCTGCCGTGATGTAGGCATCGAGGTTGCCCAAAGAGGGAACCAGAGCCCAAGGGTTGGAAATAGCGAGAGGCTGTTGCGTTAGCGTAGTCATCTTTGTAGTCCTTTCGGATAACGATCGCCTATATTAGCACTCATGAGGGTAGAGTGCTAAACCCTTCAAGGTTTATGGGTTAACCCTTGATCTTGCGGGCTTGTAAGCACTGTGTTTTTTAACATATACTGAAAATAATCACAGTATTTAACAGGAGCCTGCTATGCCACCCATGACCTTGGAGCGAATTGCCGTGCAGTGCTGCAAGAGCTGCGCGCATGTGTTGAATTCAGATTCGTCGGAAACCCAGCTGCGCTGCGGTTTGGGTTATTTCATGCAGCCACCGCTGACGCGCAAGCAAGGTCGAATGGACAGCTACCCTGTGGTGGATGCGCAAGAGCGATGCGGTCAGTGGCGCGATAGCTTGAAAGGCGTGCTCACGCCCTGAAGTGTTTAGCCCAAGAGGGCATCGGCAAACTCTTGGGCATTGAAGGTTTCGAGGTCTTCCACCGCCTCACCCACGCCAATGAAGTACACGGGCACGGCAAAGCCGCCTGCTGCCACGCGGCTTTGGCCCCATAGCGCAATGGCGGCGAGTACACCACCTTTGGCGGTGCCATCAAGTTTGGTGACGATGAGGCCAGTCAAACCCAGTGTTTCGTCGAAGGCTTTCACTTGGGCAAGGGCGTTTTGGCCTGTGTTGCCATCAATCACCAGCAGCACTTCATGGGGTGCGGTTTCTTCAGCCTTTTGCACCACGCGTTTGATCTTTTTCAGTTCTTCCATCAAATGCGATTGGGTGGGCAAGCGGCCGGCTGTGTCGACCAGCACGACGTCTTTCCCGCGCGCACGGCCAGCCGTGACGGCGTCAAAACTGACAGAAGCAGGGTCCCCGCCTTCTTGACTCACGATGTCCACCGTGTTGCGTGTGGCCCACACGGTGAGTTGCTCGCGTGCGGCGGCACGGAAGGTGTCGGCAGCGGCCAACAGAACCGAGGCGCCACTGTCGCTCAGATGGCGGGTGAGTTTGCCAATCGACGTCGTTTTGCCTGCACCGTTGACACCCGCCACCATGATGACGGTAGGTTTGTGCGTGCCGATGGTGAGTGTTTTTTCGAGAGGTTGCAGCAGTTCCGCAATGGAGGCGGCCAGCAACGCTTTGACTGCAGCGGGTTCTGTGGTGTGGCTGTCTTTAACGCGGCGCTTCAAATCGGTCAGCAAATACTCGGTCGCCTGCACGCCGGCATCGGCCATGAGCAGGGCAGCTTCGAGTTCTTCGTACAGGGCATCGTCTATCTGCGTGCCCGTGAACACGGTGCTGATGCTTTGGCCCGTCCTGCGTAGGCCTTTGCCCAAACGGGCCATCCAGTTGGCGCGTGGACGTTCTGAGGGGATGGTTGCTGCCTCTGGGGAGGCATCTTGGGAGATTTTTTTCTTAAAGAAGCTAAACATGTGTGGGTGTTTCTAGAATCAGTCCATTCTATGAAAACTCGCACACCTACTCCTCACCCCCTAGCCACGCCAACCAAACCGCACAAAGGTGCAGGCGAGGTTCGCATCATCGGCGGCCAATGGCGACGCACCAAACTGCCTGTGGCTTTGAAACCAGGCCTGCGCCCCACGCCCGACCGTGTGCGTGAAACCTTGTTCAACTGGCTAGGTCAGTCGTTGTTGGGTTGGCGTTGCGTCGACCCTTTCGCAGGCACTGGCGCCTTGGGCTTGGAGGCCGCGTCGCGTGGGGCCGCTCACGTGCAGGTGTGTGAGATTGACACCGCATTGGTGACGCAACTCAGCGCCCAAGTGGACCGTCTCAAGGCGACCAACGTGCATGTGTTTCGCACCGATGGTGTGGCATGTTTG
Organism: uncultured Burkholderiales bacterium; assembly: GCA_903856995.1. Classification (GTDB taxonomy): domain Bacteria; phylum Pseudomonadota; class Gammaproteobacteria; order Burkholderiales; family Burkholderiaceae_C; genus Limnohabitans. The sequence goes on along the minus strand of CAIODK010000160.1, from coordinate 6,010 downwards.
AAGCAACTGAGCCCAGCCAGTGTCGATTTGATTTTCATCGACCCACCGTTTGATGGCGTGTTGTGCGAGCCCGCACTGCAAGCTGCAGCCAAGGCGGTAAAGGCCGATGGCTACGTTTATCTTGAAAGCCCCATTGCGTGGACCGAAGAGTTGCTCGCGCCGTTGGGTTTGGTTCTTTACCGCCACCTCAAGGCGGGCGCGGTGCACGCACATTTGCTGCGTCGGATCGCATGATCGTTTTTGTTTTTTAGAAGTACGCAGGAGTGCCCATGTCTAAACAAGTAGTTGCCATTTATCCAGGTACGTTTGACCCCATCAGCCTCGGGCATGAAGACATTGTGTTGCGTGCAGCAGCCATGTTTGACAAAGTCATCTTGGCTGTGGCCACGGCGCACCACAAGAAAACTTTGTTCACGTTGGATGAACGCATGGATATGGCGCGTGAAGCAATGGCGGCGCACCCCCAAGTGGAAGTCGTGCCCTTCACCGGCTTGGCGCGCGACTTTGTGCGCGCCCACCACGCCAACGTGATGGTGCGTGGTGTGCGCACCGTGACCGATTTTGACTACGAGGTTCAACTCGCAGGCATGAACCGTGAGTTGATGCCTGAAGTGGAAACCGTGTTCCTCACGCCCAGCGCCAAATACCAATTCATCTCCAGCACCTTTGTGCGTGAAATCTCTTTGTTGGGTGGCACAGGTGATGGTCAAAACTTGGTGTCGCCAGGCGTGTACGCGCGTTTGATGGCGAAGAAAGCGGCCGCTTGACCGACTTCTTACTCATCCGCCACGGCGAGACAGCCTGGAACCGTGAGCTTCGTTTTCAAGGTCAGTTAGATGTGCCGCTCAACGACATGGGTCGGCAGCAAGCCGAGCGCTTGAAAAACCGAATGACCCAAGTCTTGGTCGCGTGGCAAGCGCAGGGCCTGACACCCACGCATTTGATCAGCAGTGATTTGCTTCGCGCCCAGCAAACCGCGCAGCCTGTGGCGGAGGTTTTAGGCCACACGTGTATCTTGAACACAGGTTTGCGCGAACAGTGCTTTGGCATGTTTGAAGGTTTGCGCAGCGCAGACATTCAAGCGCGGCACCCAGAGGCATGGCAGCGTTGGCTGGCCTTTGATGCCGATGACGCGGTCGAAGGTGCTGAAAGTATGCGGGACTTTCATGCCCGGGTGATCGACACAATGCAAGCCTTAGCCAATCAATACGCAGGCAAGCGCGTCGTGGTGGTCACCCATGGTGGTGTGCTCGACATGATCTGGCGACACGCGCAAACCTTGCCACTCAGCGGCCCGCGTGTGTGTGAAATCCCTAACGCGGGTGTGAACCAAGTTGCTTGGATTGATGGCGGGCTGCATATTCAGTCATGGGCTGACACCTCGCATTTAGCCGATATGCCTGCGCAACCGGTGTACAGCCAACAGCGTTTGGGCTAACAACCGCGATCTGTGTGCGGTTGATGCCAAGCTGGGATAATCGGTTTTTCTTTAGCCCAGTGGCGGATCTTTTATGGCCTTGTTGATCACCGATGAATGCATCAACTGCGATGTGTGTGAGCCCGAGTGCCCAAACGAAGCCATCTTCTTGGGGCCCGAGATTTACGAAATCAACCCCGATAAATGCACCGAGTGCGTGGGCCATTTCGATGAGCCCCAGTGCGTGCAGGTGTGTCCTGTGGCTTGTATCCCTGTGAACCCACAACGGATCGAAGGACGCGACGCTTTGCTCGCCAAGTTCCGTCTCTTGCAGCAAACAGCCCCATAAACCCGTTCGTTAATTGGCAGAAGGCAACGCTTTGGCGTTGCCTTTCTTTTTGGTCGGTGCGCTGGGGTCTTTGGCCGTGAAGTACGGGTTGGGCGGCTTGCGCATGTGCTTACCTTTGCTCGGCATGGGTGCGCGCTCTGCGTCAGAGGGTGCACTGAGTCGAACCGCTGCATTCGGTCCTGCTTGGCGTTCTGCTTGCAGTCGCTTTTTCTCTAGGGCCTCAGCCTCTCGTAAGTCGCGCATTGCTGCGGCGTTTGTGTCTGGCGCACTACTTCGAGGGATAGATGTGGTTTTGACTTCGACGGGTTGCCCACTGGGGCATTGGGCCAAGGCGCTGTAGGCGTCACCGCATCGGTAGGCGGTGTCAGCGCTGGCAGGGGCGGTGATGAGTAGCGCCCATGCAATTGATGTGATGCCTCGTTGCCACGTCGACGTAGTGAACTTAGTGCGGGTCAGCCTCGTTGGGTTTGAGTTGTTCGGCATCCGTAGCTCCTGTCTTCGCTGTGCCAGGCAACACATCCGGCCTAGGAGGCTTAGGCCGAGGGGGCTTGGCGGTGTGGATCATTTGCGTGGCTTTCACCACGTCACCCGAGAGCAAATACGGCAGCGCCAAACTGGTGCGTGTGATGCAGTCTTCCATCGCGGTGCGCTGGTCGGGCGCTGGTTTTTTGAGCACCCAGTTAGCCACCTCTGATTTCACGCCGGGATGGCCAATGCCGATGCGCAGCCGCCAGTATTGGTCTGTACCGAGTTGCGCGTGAATGTCTCGCAAACCATTGTGGCCCGCATGACTGCCACCGAGTTTGAGTTTGGCTTCACCAGGTGGAATGTCCAACTCATCATGGACTACCAAAATTTCTTGCGGTTGGATTTTAAAAAATCGAGCCAAGGCGCCCACCGACTTACCGGAGAGATTCATAAAGGTCTGCGGTTCGAGCAACCAAACGTTCTCACCCTTGACGCTGGTACGGGCCAGCAAACCGTGATAGGCGCGGTCGGGCTGCAGCACCACCTTGAGGTCGCGCGCTATGGCATCGATCCACCAAAAGCCAGCGTTGTGGCGTGTGGCTTCATATTCTGTGCCGGGGTTTCCCAGGCCAACGAGGAGTTTGATCATGTGCACATTATTCCAAAGCAAAACGGCCCACCGAAGTGGGCCGTTAGACGTCAAAGTCAGAAGTGATTACTTCTTCTTTTTGTCGTCAGCTGGTGCAGCAACAGGAGCTAGCTCAGCACGTGAAGCGACCACGGCCACCAACACAGGGTTGGTTTTGCCAGGTGTCACGGCAGTCACGCCTGCGGGCAGGGTGATGTCTTTGACGTGCAAGGAATGACCCTTTGTCAAACCGCTCAAGTCCACAGCGATGAACTCTGGCAAGTCTTTAGGCATGCAAGACACTTCCAACTCGTTGGCGACGTGGTTGATCACGCATTGATCAGCTTTCACCGCAGGTGAGTTTTCTTCACCCGAGTAGTGCAATGGCACTTTTTTCTTCATCGTGGTGTTGGCATCGATGCGTTGGAAGTCGATGTGCAAGACGAGTTGCTTGTACGGGTGGTACTGAACGTCGCGCAACAACACTTCGGTTGTTGTGCCGTTGTATTCCATCTGCAAGACAGAAGCGTGGAACGCTTCTTTCTTGAGGGCGTGCCACAAAGCGTTGTGATCGAGTTCGATCACTGTTGGTTCAACGGTGCCACCATAGACGATGCCAGGTGTACGGCCGGTGATACGCAGACGGCGGCTCGCACCCGTTCCCTGCTTAGCGCGCTCAAAAGCGACAAATTTCATAATTAACTCCAGTGAGAGCCCACCGCGACCAATGTGGCTCCAGTTTCAAAAATAGGTTGCACAACACAAGGAAGGCAGCCCGGGGTGCTGTTCGACGACTTAAGCGTCAGCTGTTTAGAACAACTGGTCTTGGTCGGAGAACAAACTCATGACCGACTCGCCGCTGGCAATGCGTTGGATCGTCTCAGCGATCAACGGAGCCACGGTGAGTTGGCGGATTTTCTTGCAGGCGCGGCCCGCTTCGCTCAAAGGAATGGTGTTGGTCACCACGACTTCGTCGAGGGCATCGCCTTTGGCAATGCGTTCAATCGCAGGGCCAGAGAAGATGGGATGCGTGCAGTAGGCGTAAACCTTTTTGGCGCCGCGTGCTTTGAGCACTTCAGCCGCTTTGACCAAGGTACCTGCGGTGTCGATCATGTCGTCCATGATCACGCAGTTGCGGCCGTCGATGTCGCCAATCACGTTCATGACTTCAGAGACGTTGGCTTTAGGACGACGCTTGTCGATGATGGCCAAGTCGCAACCGAGTTGTTTGGCCAAGGCGCGCGCGCGAACCACACCGCCCACATCGGGTGACACCACGATCAGGTCTTCGTAGTTCTTGGTGCGCAAATCGCCCAGTAGCACAGGAGATGCGTAGATGTTGTCGACGGGGATGTCAAAGAAGCCTTGAATCTGGTCGGCATGCAAGTCCATGGTCAACACGCGATTGACACCAGCGGTTTGCAGTAAATCGGCGACCAGTTTGGCAGAGATAGGCACGCGGCTTGAGCGCGGACGACGATCTTGTCGCGCATAGCCAAAGTAGGGGATGACGGCGCTGATACGTTCGGCTGAGGCGCGCTTCAAGGCGTCAACCATGATCAGCAATTCCATCAAGCTTTCGTTGGTAGGCGCGCAAGTGCTTTGCACCACGAATACATCGCGGGCACGCACGTTTTGATTGATTTCGACGGTGACTTCGCCGTCAGAGAAGCGGCCAACATGCGCTGCTCCAACTTCGATACCGAGGTGGGTTGCAATTTCGGCGGCCAAAGTTGGATTGGCGTTGCCGGTAAAGACCATGAAGTCGGGGGTGTGGGTCGACATGATGACGTATGACTTTCGCTTCAAGACCAATGACGCAATAAATCGTCATTTGCAACCGAGCACATCAGTGCTTTTAAAATGATTTGGCAGGGGAAGAAGGACTCGAACCTTCGCATGCTGGAATCAAAATCCAGTGCCTTAACCAACTTGGCGATTCCCCTACACAGGTCAGACGCTTTTCAGCGACTAACCGTTAACTTTCTCTGGCTGCCCACCCCGCTTGTGGATGAACTGCCATATTGCTGCATACCCGCATTTGCCAGCTGTGTGGGGCTGAGTCAATCAACACACCATCAGGTAACTGAGCAAACACTGCACTGCCAGAACCGGTCATGCGCGGATGCAATCCAAAAGAACCTAGCCAATGAAGAGCTTGGGCAACCTCTGGGCACAGCGCCTGAGCTACTGGCTGCAAGTCGTTACGGCCAAAACCGTAAGGATTAACAGCGAAGCTCGGCATTGTAGCAGTTTCTGTATCGCGCTGCAGCTGTGGATGACCAAAAATCCGAGCCGTCTCTAACCCTGAGGTGGGTTTGACCACCACAAAGCGACTTTCAGGTAGGTGAATCGGCGTGATTTTTTCACCAATCCCTTCCACCCATGCGTTGTGGCCGCCCATGAAAAATGGCACGTCTGCACCGAGGGCGAGCCCCAGAGGCAATAGCTTGGCTAAGGGCCAATTCAGACCCCACAAGCGGTTGAGCGCCAACAAGGTGCTGGCGGCGTCTGACGACCCGCCACCCATCCCAGCTTGTGCAGGGATATGCTTCTCAAGGGAGATATGCACGCCCAAAGGTGTGCCGCTGGCTTGTTGAAGCGCGCGTGCTGCACGTACGACCAAATCGTCGGCAGGTAGTGTGAGGGTGAGGTCTTCGCGCTCAATGACGCCGTCGTCTCGCACATCAAAGTGCAGTGTGTCGCACCAGTCAATCAACATGAACACCGATTGCAGCAAGTGGTAGCCGTCCTCACGCTGCCCCGTGATGTGCAAAAACAAATTGAGTTTGGCGGGGGCTAAGACGTTGTGGAGCGAGCGCATTTTTTTATTGATCGAGTTTGATGCGAAGTGTCACTTCGGGTGCGGGGTCCGTGCGCTTGGCGTTGATGGCGCCTTGTGACATGCCAGATAAGTCTGCTTGCCAGCCCGAAATAGGTACATCTTGGCCTTGTAACCAAGAGAAAAGAGCGTCAATCGGAAGTGCTGCACCCGTGGTTTTCTCGGTCAATTCTGCCAAGGAGTTGAAGTGCTGGTGCGTGTTGCCGTTGCTGAGGTTCAGGCACGGGTCGTGCGAGAAATGGGGCGCGCCTAGCAACTTGCCTGTGGGGGCATAGGTCCAGCGGTGCAAAGGGCACACGATGTTGC
>CAIODK010000159.1 GCA_903856995.1 uncultured Burkholderiales bacterium | reverse complement strand
CGGGTTGTGCAAACTGCTCAATGCAAGCGGCGCACACAGGTTCACTCGGCCAGGCATGGCAGACCTGACACACGCTAGGGAGCTTGCAAAGCTGCCTCAAACGCAGGCCGAATTGATGCGTGAGCAAAGCCCTGCTGTGCGGTGGGACGGTCATGCACTCAATATACTTCCCCTTCATGTCTGACACCTCCCGCGCCGAGCGCCCCCCTACCGTAGATCCGATTGCCAGTGCCCGTTGGGCGGTTTGGCCACACACGTCATCACCTTGGTTGAATGAAGAGGTGGGGCGCCGCATGGAGGACCGCTTGCAGTGGATTCGCCTACAACCCAAGTCGTGGGTGGATTGGGCGCCTTTGAATAAGTACAACTTTGCGTCGGGTTGCTCGGTGTGTATCTCTTGCAAGGTGTCATAGGTAAAAGTAGCGCCCAAACGGTCCACCTCGCGGGTGTCGACCAAGGTGTGCGGCACATCGGCAAAGGCCAAACGCGTCATGGCCAAGCGGTGGGGGGACGCAGTGAGTGTGCGGGTCTTGTGCCAAGCGTCCCCGGTGGGGATGATGCGCAGCTCGTCCAAACCAAACTGCGCCACGGCGTGTTGCGCTAAGGCAATATGCGCCAAGTGTGGCGGGTCAAACGATCCACCAAAGATGCCGAGGCGCTTTGGGGTGTTCACGTCAGCCAATCACGCGGCACCAAGAACTCGTGCAGCAGCGCGTGTTCGGGTGTGCCTGGCTCGGGTTGGTGCTGGTACGACCAGCTCACCAGGGGTGGCATCGACAAAAGGATGGACTCGGTACGCCCACCCGATTGCAAGCCAAAGTGGGTGCCACGGTCCCACACGAGGTTGAACTCCACATAGCGACCACGGCGGTACAACTGGTGGTTGCGCTCGCGCTCGCCATAAGGTGTGTCTACGCGGCGGTCCACGATGGGCAGGTAGGACTCAAGAAAAGCATCGCCCACGCTTTGGAGCATCTCAAAGCTGCGCTCAAAGCCGAGTTCAGAGAAGTCGTCAAAGAAGATGCCGCCAATGCCGCGCTGCTCGTTGCGGTGTTTGTTGCAGAAGTAGTCGTCGCACCACGTTTTGAAACGTGGGTGCAGGCCCTCACCAAAGGGCTGCAAGGCGTCATGACAGACCTGATGGAAGTGTTTGGCGTCATCCACGAAACCGTAATAAGGGGTGAGGTCCATGCCGCCACCAAACCAAGCCACGGCTTTGCCGTTGGCGGGCGTGGCGACGATCATGCGCACGTTCATGTGCACCGTGGGCACGTAGGGGTTGCGGGGGTGAAACACCAGCGACACGCCCATGGCTTCAAACGGAGCCCCAGCCAGCTCTGGCCGGTGTTGTGTGGCCGAGGGCGGCAGCTTGGGGCCGCGCACATGCGAAAAACCACAACCGGCACGCTCAAACACAGGGCCGTTTTCTAAGATTTGGGTGATGCCATTGCCCTGTAACTGCTCGCCCGGGCCTTTTTCCCATTGATCCACCAAGAACTTGCCTTGACCGTCTTTGGCTTCAATCGCGCTAGTAATGCGGCTTTGCAGGCCGATCAAATAGTCACGTGCGGCGGAGACGACGTGTTCATGAGTCTGGGAGGTAGCGGTCATGGCGTTTTGTTAGAAAAAGGTGAGGCAGTTGCCATGGGTTCAGTACGGGGTGGCAACGGCCGAATAGGCGAGGCTTGTTGCGCATGAAACCCTTTCACGCCCGCATACACCTGGGCGATGTGAGCGTAATCGGCTTGCACGTCGCCCGTCAAACGCATGAAGTCGGTGATCTTGGCTACTTTACGGCCGTAATCGATGTGCAACAGGCACAAGGGCACATCAGCACCCAAGGCCAGTTGGTAAAAACCACTCCGCCATCCCTCCGTGCGCTTGCGCGTGCCTTCGGGCGACAAACCGATCCACAACAGCCGACCATCTCGTTTGTGCTGTTTGAGTGTTTCCACCATCTCACCGACCACGCCCCTAGAGGAGGTGCGGTCAATCGGGACGGCACCAATGGATCGAATCCACGCACCAAACAAGGGGATCCGAAACAGGCTGTCTTTGGCAAAGAATTGGACCGGTAAGCCGATGGCCCATTTGACGGGCATCATCGTCACGAAATCCCAGTTGCTGGTGTGTGGGTAACCAATCAGCACGCCTTGTAGCGCGGGCAAACCGTTGAACTCAATCTTCCAGCCCATTAGCTTGACCAACCATGCCGCCCATCGGTGGGGCTTGGATAACTCAGACGTCATCAGCGCGAAATGGCGCGGTAGCCAATGTCGGTGCGGTATTGCATGCCGTCGAAGTGAATGCCTTTGGTCGTGTCATAGACCAACTGCTGCGCCAACTTCAAGGTGCCCCCGAGTGCCGTGACGCACAAGACGCGGCCACCACTGGTGACCACTTGGCCATCTTTCACTTGGGTACCAGCGTGGAATACCACCACATCGTCTGTGTCTTGCGGCAATCCAGTGATGACGTCCCCCTTGCGTGGGCTCATGGGGTAACCGTGAGCCGCCAGCACCACACCCACCGCACTGCGACGGTCCCAGTCGAGTTCGAAGTCATCAAAGCGAACATCAGGGCTGTTTGCGGTGGCGGCCATGAGGACGTCGACCAAATCGGTTTTCAGGCGCGCCATGATGGGTTGGGTTTCGGGGTCGCCCATGCGGCAGTTGAATTCCAGGGTTTTGACCTGCCCTTGCGGGTCAATCATCAAACCGGCGTACAAAAAGCCTGTGAACGGGATGCCGTCTTTTTCCATGCCCTTGATGGTGGGCAAGATGATTTCGCGCATCGCGCGGGCATGAACGTCCGGTGTGACGACGGGCGCGGGTGAATACGCACCCATACCGCCGGTGTTGGGGCCAAGGTCTGCATCCAACAAACGCTTGTGGTCTTGGCTGGTGGCCAAAGGCAACACAGTTTTGCCATCGCACATGACGATGAAACTAGCCTCTTCGCCTTGCAAAAACTCTTCAATCACCACGCGCGCGCCGCCTTCGTTGTGGCTCACCCCCAGCTTGTTGTCGAGCAACATAAAGTCAATCGCTTCATGCGCTTCAGCGACGGTCATTGCCACCACCACGCCCTTGCCTGCTGCCAAGCCATCGGCCTTCACCACAATGGGTGCGCCTTTGGCGTTGACGTAGTCGTGTGCGGCTTGCGCGTCGGTGAAGGTGTCGTATTCAGCGGTGGGGATGTTGTGGCGCTTCATGAACGCCTTGCTGAAGGCTTTGGAGCTTTCCAGCTGCGCAGCGGCCTGGGTGGGGCCAAAAATACGCAGTCCGTGTGCGCGGAACTCGTCCACCACACCCGCTGCCAAGGGGGTTTCTGGGCCCACCACCGTCAGCTCCACGCCGTTGTTTTGCGCAAACTCGCGCAGGGCTTTGACATCGGTGATGTCTATGTTGTCCAAGCGCTTGTCGCGTGCTGTACCGCCGTTGCCGGGGGCGACGAACACTTTTTGCACCTTGTTAGATTGGGCAATTTTCCACGCCAAAGCGTGTTCGCGGCCACCGCCGCCAATAACTAATATATTCATAGTGCGGCGTTGTGATAGACCTCTTGCACATCGTCAAGGTCCTCCAGCGCATCCAAAAGTTTTTGCATTTTCAAAGCATCATCACCCACGAGTTCAATGGTGTTGTCTGCACGGTAAGTGACCTCGGCCATTGCGGGCGTATGGCCCGCAGCGATCAAAGCGTTTTTGACAGCCTCAAAGCTGGTTGGCTGCGTCAGCACTTCAATCGCGCCGTCGTCGTCGGTGATCACGTCATCAGCGCCCGCTTCCAACGCGATTTCCATGATGTGGTCCTCGTTGCTGCCCGGCGCAAAAATCAACTGCCCACAGTGTTTGAACTGGAACGCCACCGAGCCCTCAGTGCCCATGTTGCCGCTGTTCTTGGTGAAGGCGAACCGCACTTCAGCCACGGTTCGCACTTTGTTGTCGGTCATGGTGTCAATGATGATGGCCGCGCCACCCACACCGTAGCCTTCGTAACGAATCTCTTCGTAAACCACCCCGTCGAGGTTGCCTGTGGCTTTGTCGACGTTGCGTTTGATGTTGTCAGCAGGCATGTTGGCTGCTTTGGCTTTTTCGATCGCCAAGCGCAAGCGAGGATTCAAGCTCAAATCGCCGCCGCCCAAGCGTGCCGACACAATGATTTCACGTGTGATACGCGTCCAAATTCTGCCCCGCTTATCGTCTTGCCGCCCTTTGCGGTGTTGAATGTTTGCCCATTTGCTATGGCCGGCCATCAGAAATCCTCATGAGTTGTATTAACCTTAAGCCGTTATTTTACTTTTCAAGTGATGGAGAACTTTTGATGGCCGAACCGATGCTGATTGCACGACGCAATACGACCGAATGCCACATGCTACCGGGGCTAGCCAACCGGCATGGTCTCATCACAGGGGCCACTGGCACAGGCAAAACCGTGACCCTGCAAACGCTGGCCGAAGGTTTTTCAAAAATCGGTGTGCCCGTCTTCATGGCCGACGTGAAGGGTGACTTAAGCGGCATCAGCCAAAAAGGCAGTATTTCCGCCAAGCTTGCCGCATCTTTGCAAGAGCGTGGCATCCCCCAGCCTGAACCCTTCGCCTGCCCAACCACGTTGTGGGACGTGTTTGGCAAATCTGGCCACCCTGTGCGTGCCACCATCACCGACATGGGCCCGCTATTGCTGGGTCGCATGCTCAACTTGAATGACACCCAATCGGGCGTACTCAATCTGGTCTTCAAAATTGCGGACGACCAAGGCTTGCTCTTGATTGATCTCAAAGACCTGCGCGCCATGCTGCAACACGTGGGCGAACATGCCCGCGACTTCACCACCCAATACGGCAACGTCAGCGCCGCCAGCATTGGCGCGATCCAACGCGCATTGCTCGAGATTGACACCCAAGGCGGCGATGCGTTCTTTGGCGAGCCCATGCTCAACCTCCAAGACTTCATGCAAACCGATGCACAGGGCATGGGCATGGTCAACCTGCTGGCCGCCGACAAGCTGATGAACGCCCCACGCCTCTACGGCACGTTCTTGCTGTGGATGCTGTCGGAGCTGTTTGAACAACTGCCCGAAATTGGTGACCCCGAAAAACCGAAGATGGTGTTCTTCTTTGACGAAGCCCATTTGCTGTTCAACGAAGCGCCCAAGGTGTTGATCGAGCGCATTGAGTTGCTGGTGCGCCTGATTCGTTCCAAAGGCGTGGGCGTGTACTTTGTCACCCAAAACCCACTGGACGTTCCGGAAACCGTCTTGGGCCAGCTAGGCAACCGCGTGCAGCACGCCTTGCGCGCCTTTACCCCACGCGATCAAAAAGCGGTCAAAGCCACAGCCCAAACCATGCGCGGCAAAGCTGGTCTCGATATTGAAAAAGCCATCACCGAGTTGGGCGTGGGCGAGGCCTTGGTCAGCTTGCTGGACGTCAAAGGCCGTCCGAGCGAAACCGAACAGGTCTACGTGCTGCTGCCAGGTAGCCAGCTCGGACCCATCACACCTGAGCAACGCCAAGCCTTGATGGCCAACTCGCTGGTGGCCGGTGTGTATGAAAAAGCGGTCGACCGCGAATCGGCCTATGAGCACCTCAAAGGCGCCGCCCCTGCCGCAGCCAATGCATCAGGCGTAGCACAAGCGAATACGGCGGCAGGACAAGCGCCAGTGCAAACATCGGTCACCGACCAAGTGCTGTCTGGCTTGAGCGACGCTTTGTTTGGCTCCACAGGCCCACGCGGCGGCCAACATCAAGGGTTAGCACAAACCATGGTCAAGTCAGCCGTGCGCACCATTGGCACACAGATTGGCCGCGAAATCCTTCGCGGCGTACTGGGCAATGTGCTGGGTGGTCGCAAACGCTAGGCGTTAGCTCGCCGCTGGCTCTTCCGACGCGCTGTGCTCGCCCTTCGACGCCTTTTCCTTCTTGGGCAAAGGTTGGATGTCGAGCAAAACTTCACCTTGCTCGTCAACGTCCACGCGCAGACGGCCACCATCGGTCAAACGGCCAAACAATAACTCGTCGGCCAAGGCCTTGCGAATCGTGTCTTGGATCAGGCGTTGCATGGGTCGTGCGCCCATGAGCGGGTCGAAGCCCTTCTTGGCCAAGTGCGTGCGCAAGGCATCGCTGAAGGTGACTTCAACCTTCTTGTCGGTCAATTGACCTTCGAGTTGCAGCAAGAACTTGTCGACCACGCGCATGATCACGTTTTCGTCCAAGGACTTGAAGCCCACGATGGCATCCAAACGGTTGCGGAACTCGGGCGTGAACAAGCGCTTGATATCGCCCATTTCGTCGCCTGCTGCGCGCGGGTTGGTAAAGCCGATGGTGGCTTTATTCATGGTCTCTGCGCCCGCGTTGGTCGTCATGATGAGAATGACGTTGCGGAAGTCGGCTTTGCGGCCGTTGTTGTCGGTCAGCGTGCCGTGGTCCATCACCTGCAACAGCACGTTGTAGATATCGGGGTGGGCTTTTTCGATTTCGTCGAGCAACAGCACGCAATGAGGCTTTTTGGTCACGGCTTCGGTCAACAAACCGCCTTGGTCAAAGCCCACATAGCCTGGAGGCGCGCCAATCAGGCGGCTGACAGCATGGCGTTCCATGTACTCGGACATATCGAAACGAATCAGGTCAATGCCCATGATGTAGGCCAATTGCTTGGCCGCTTCGGTCTTGCCCACGCCCGTGGGGCCGCTGAACAGGAACGAGCCAATCGGCTTATCGCCTCTGCCCAAGCCTGAGCGGGCCATCTTCACCGAGGACGCCAGCACTTCAAGCGCTTTGTCTTGGCCGAACACCACGCTCTTCAAGTCGCGTTCGATGGTTTGCAGCTTGCTGCGGTCGTCATTGGACACATTGGCAGGCGGAATACGCGCAATCTTGGCAACGATGTCTTCGATTTCAGCCTTGCCAATAATCTTTTTGCGCTTGGAGGCCACCAAAATGCGTTGCGCCGCACCCGCCTCGTCAATCACGTCAATGGCCTTGTCGGGCAAATGACGGTCGTTGATGTACTTGGCACTCAGCTCTGCTGCCGCTTGCAATGCCGCCAAGGCGTACTTGACGTTGTGGTGTTCTTCAAAACGGGATTTGAGCCCTTTGAGGATGTCCACTGTCTCAGACACGGTGGGTTCAACCACGTCGATTTTTTGGAAACGACGGCTCAGCGCCGCGTCTTTCTCAAAAATCCCGCGGTATTCAGTGAACGTGGTCGCGCCAATGCACTTGAGCTGGCCACTTGAGAGTGCCGGCTTGAGCAAGTTGGACGCATCCAAGGTGCCACCCGACGCGGCACCCGCACCAATGAGGGTGTGAATCTCGTCTATGAACAAAATCGCGTTGGGTTTACCTTGCAAGGACTTGATCACGCCCTTCAAACGCTGCTCAAAGTCGCCTCGGTATTTGGTACCGGCCAACAACGAACCCATGTCTAGCGAATACACCACGGCCTCGGCCAAGATCTCTGGGACGTCTTTTTGCGTGATGCGCCAAGCCAAGCCCTCGGCAATGGCGGTCTTGCCCACGCCTGCTTCACCCACCAACAGCGGGTTGTTTTTGCGGCGACGACACAGGATTTGGATGGTGCGCTCAACCTCGTACTCACGGCCAATCAACGGGTCAATCTTGCCGTCTTTGGCGGCTTGATTGAGGTTGAGGGTGAATTGTTCGAGCGGAGAAGCCTTCTCGTTCTTCTCGGCGCTTGCGCCCTCTTCCTGCTCGGTATGACTGGGCTCGCCGCCCTTGACGGCTTCAGGCGGGTCGCTCTTTTTGATGCCGTGGGCAATGAAGTTCACCACGTCCAAACGGGTCACACCTTGTTGGTGGAGGTAGTAGACCGCGTGAGAGTCCTTCTCGCCAAAGATCGCGACTAGCACATTAGCGCCCGTGACTTCTTTTTTACCATTTCCGGTGGACTGCACATGCATGATGGCACGCTGGATCACACGCTGGAAACCCAGCGTGGGCTGCGTATCCACTTCTTCTGCGCCCGCCACTTGCGGGGTGTTGTCAGCGATGAAGTTGGAAAGCGATTTACGCAAGTCGTCGATGTTGGCGGAACAAGCCCGCAACACTTCAGCAGCGCTGGGGTTGTCGAGCAATGCCAGTAGCAGGTGCTCAACGGTGATGAATTCGTGTCGTTGTTGACGGGCCTCGACAAAGGCCATATGCAAGCTGACTTCAAGTTCCTGGGCGATCATGTGTTTTCCTTCGTGCTTGCAACTGAGATTCAAATGTATATGGAAACAAAAGCCATTTATTCAATAGGTGTCATGTATCCGTGCAAACGATAAGTTATTCGATCGGTTCGGCCACACATTGCAGGGGATGACCGGCCTTGCGGGCTGCGTCTAGCACCTGGTCTACCTTGGTGGCAGCCACATCTTGGCTGTACACGCCACATAGACCTTTGCCATCCAAATGGATTTGCAACATGATTTGGGTGGCGCTTTCTCGGTCTTTGCTGAAAAACTCTTGTAGCACCATCACCACAAACTCCATGGGCGTGAAGTCATCGTTGAGCATCAGCACCTGAAACATCTGCGGCGGCTTGGTGCGCTGCGTTCGGCGCTCTAAAACGACCGATCCACCAGCGTCTCGGTCGGGTAATTGGACTTTTGGAGTTGGTTTTTTAGTGGGCATTGGCCCATTCTATCGGGCTGCGAGATGCAAAAAACCCCTGCATTGGCAGGGCTAGACAGACGGAGCTTGACCCATTTACATCTGCTCAATCATCACATCACCAAAGGCGGAGCAGCTGACTTGGGTCGCACCGTCCATCAAGCGTGCAAAGTCATAGGTGACATGCTTGGTTTCAATGGCGGCTTCCATGGCTTGGATGATGGTGTCTGCCGCTTCGGTCCAACCCATGTGCCGCAGCATCATCTCGGCGGACAAGATGATGGAGCCTGGATTGACGTAGTTTTTGCCTGCGTATTTTGGAGCTGTGCCGTGTGTTGGTTCAAAGCAAGCCACGGTGTCGGACATGTTGGCGCCAGGGGCAATGCCAATGCCGCCCACTTGCGCAGCAACGGCGTCTGAGATGTAGTCGCCATTGAGGTTGAGGGTGGCAACCACTGAATATTCTGCGGGGCGCATCAAAATTTGCTGCAAGAAGGCGTCAGCGATGACGTCTTTGATGATGATGGACTTGCCAGTTTGGGGGTTTTTCAATCGACACCACGGTCCACCATCGATCAAGGTGGCGCCAAATTCTTTTTGCGCCAAGGCTAAGGACCAATCACGAAAGCCCCCTTCGGTGAACTTCATGATGTTGCCTTTGTGCACGATGGTGACGCTGGGCTTGTCATGGTCGATGGCGTATTGAATGGCTTTACGGATAAAGCGCTCTGTGCCCTCGATGGACACAGGTTTGATGCCGATGGCCGATGTGTTGGGAAAGCGAATGGTGGTCGCGCCCATCTCGGACGTCAAAAAATGGATGAGTTTGTGCGCTTCTGGGCTTTGCGCGGCGAACTCGATGCCTGCGTAGATGTCTTCCGAGTTCTCACGGAAGATGACCATATTGGTCTTTTCTGGCTCTTTCAGGGGGGATGGCACGCCTTTGAAGTATTGGACGGGACGCAGGCAGACAAACAAGTCCAACGCTTGGCGCAAGGCCACGTTAAGGGAGCGAATTCCCCCGCCCACAGGTGTGTTCAAGGGGCCTTTGATGGACACTTTGTATTCGCGCATGGCTTGCACGGTTTCTTCTGGTAACCACACATCGGGACCGTAGACACGAGTGGCTTCATCGCCCGCAAACAAAGCCATCCAGTGGATTTGACGCTTGCCTGCGTAGGCCGCATTAACTGCCGCATCGACCACTTTACGCATCACAGGCGTTACGTCTTGGCCGACGCCGTCTCCCGTGATGTAGGGGATGATGGGTTGGTCTGGCACATTCAAGGTCTGGTCGGCATTGACCGTGATTTTTTGACCTGAGGCTGGCACCTGAATGTGCAAGTAAGACATGAGCGGCGTTCCGTAAGGTGGGGTGAATTTCTAATTCGATTCTAGCCAGCCGATATTGACGTAAGCCTGTCAAACAGCGCATCTGGCGTGCGATACAGTCGGATTCATGAAACGCGCACTGCTTACCCTCCTCATGACTGGTTTGGCCTTCATGGCCACTGCCCAAGATACGCCTCAAACCAACCTGCCCCGCATCAAGCTGCAAGCGGGTATGTACCAAATCGACACGCAAGTGGCGCAAACGCCTGACCAGCGCAGCATCGGGTTGATGTTTCGCAGCGAGATGCCGCAGCACGAAGGGATGTTGTTTGTGTTTGAACAGCCCACCACGCAGTGCTTTTGGATGAAGAATACGCTGCTACCGCTCACCGCTGCGTTTGTGGCTGACGACGGAACCATCGTGAACTTAGCCGACATGAAGCCGCAGACCACAGACTCACACTGCTCGGCCAAGCCTGTGCGCTTTGTACTGGAAATGCACCAAGGCTGGTTTGCGAAAAAGGGCTTGAAAGCCGGTAGTCGCTTAAGCGGCGTGGCATTTAAGCCTTAAAAAAACTTGCCAAAGGGGCCGCTTGACGCAGCCGAATTAAGCAACAAACGCCCATGAAAAAGCCGCCATCAAGGCGGCTTTTATCATTGAGGCGGGCAAAGCCCGCTTCCAAGATGGCAATTAAGCGAAGTTGGCTTCAGCGAAAGACCAGTTCACCAAGTGGTCGAGGAAAGTCTCAACGAACTTAGGACGCATGTTGCGGTAGTCGATGTAGTAAGCGTGTTCCCACACGTCCACGGTCAACAAGGCTTTGTCACCGGTGGTCAAAGGTGTACCCGCAGCGCCCATGTTGACGATATCCACAGTACCGTCGGCCTTTCTCACCAACCATGTCCAGCCAGAGCCGAAGTTGCCCACGGCGCTCTTGACGAAGGCTTCTTTGAACGCGGCATAGGTACCGAATTTGGCGTTGATGGCTGCAGCCAAAGCACCCGTGGGTTCGCCGCCGCCTTGGGGCTTCATGCAATTCCAGAAAAAGGTGTGGTTCCAGATTTGGGCAGAGTTGTTGTAGATGCCGCCGCTGGACTTCTTAATGATTTCTTCGAGGGCCATGGCTTCGAACTCAGTGCCTTTTTGCAAATTGTTCAGGTTCACCACGTACGCGTTGTGGTGCTTGCCGTGGTGGAACTCCAAAGTTTCTTTGGAGTAATGAGGGGCCAAAGCGTCAAT
>CAIODK010000158.1 GCA_903856995.1 uncultured Burkholderiales bacterium | reverse complement strand
CTGCGCCAGTGGCGGTTCCCGTGATCGAAATTGACTGGCGTGCATGGCCACCAAGCACCGAGTTGTCCACCTGGGTTTGCATGATTTGGGTGAGTTCTTCGATGGACACATTGCTCTGGTCGCTAAAACCGGAGAGCTTCACTTCTGCCTTGACCGGTGTACCGTTTTGCACACGCGAGTCGGTGAGGGTGAATACCGTGTCGGGGTTGACGGCACTGGCGGTGGTGCTGGTGAAGTTGAAACTGGTCTCATCGCCAAACTTGCGGTTCAGGAACTTGGTCGCTTCATTTGCCAGCGTGGCGCCGGTCAGGACCGTTTTTGAGTTCTTCAGGTAGCTCAAGTCCACGGTCACCGGGGCGGTCGAACCGTCCACATTGACGGTAAATAGATTGGTCAGCTCAATGGCCTTGTCGCTCAAGCCGGCGAAGGTGTTGGTGCCGCCGGACAGGTCAACGGTCGAGCCCAGGCCGGTAATGCCCGCCGGGGTGGATGTGCGCTTGTCGGTCAGCTCATCGAGCGAAATCAGCTGGGTCTTGGCAGTGGTCAGTTCGTCTTTGACGTCTTTGTACGACTTGATCTGGCCGTACTGGTTGACGTACTGCAGGTCGCCGTTGACGTCGGTGGACTGGGCCAAGGCGGCAGACACCTGGTCTTCGCCCACAAACACATGGGTTTGCCATTTGTTGTAAGGGCTGGTCTGGTTGGCGTTTTGGGTTTTGACGTAGTAAATCGTGGCCAAGTAGCCGTTGCCACCATTGTCATACACGGTAAACGCCGTGGACTTGTTGAAGGTCGCCGGGTTGGTGCGGCTGAAGGTTTCGGTAATCACGGTCGCGTCGGCGGGGAAGTTCAGGCCCAGGGACACGGCAGAAGTTTGCTTGGCTTCGCCCGAGGTCTTTTGGGGGATGGTCAAGACCACCCGGTCATCCACGTTGGCGCTACCGGTCGAGTCAACCGTCGCTGCCATCAGGCGCTGGCCTGCGGAGTTGACCACGTTGAACTGCTCATTGAGTGAGAACGAACCGTTGCGGGTGTAGGTGTCGGTCAGGCCGTCAGCCGAGCGCAGCGGAAAGAAGCCGTCGCCCGTGATGGCCAAGTCCAGCGCGTTGGACGAGAAAGAAATATTGCCCTGGCTGAACTCTTGGCTCACCTGTTTCAGGGACACACCCTGACCAACGGTGGATGAGGCCTTTTGCAGGGGCGAGGTGGCAAAAATGTCGCCGAAGTCAGCGCGAGAACGCTTAAAGCCTGTGGTACCCACGTTGGAGATGTTGTTGGCTGTGACGCCCAACATGGCAGTGGCGGCATTGAGTCCGGTCAGCGAGGTATAGAAAGACATGGTTTGTTTCTCCGGGGGTGTTTAAGGGGTACGGGGTGTAGGTGTGCGAACAGTGACGTTTAGCCGTCAATACGCTTGACGTCGGACAACTTGACGGTCTTGCCGCCTTCAATTTGCAGCAGCATGGTTTTGTCGGCCTCTTGGCTGACACCAATGACCTTGGCCATGGTGCTGACCGAGGGAGTAGTCACCTTGCCTTGGCTCACCACAGAGGCGCCAAAGCGGTAGGTTCCGTCGGGCAAGGCGTTGCCTGCGTCGTCCCTACCGTCCCAATTCCAGGTCATGTCGCCAGCGGTTTGTGAGCCCAGAATTTGGGTTTTTACCAGGATGCCTTTGGTGTCATACACCTTGAACTGCACGCCATCGGCGCCTGCCGGCAAGTTGATGACGCCTTTGACCGGCGCGCCATTGGCCAGCGTGGCCGGGCCGTCGGGCACCGCCACTTTGCCGCCAATGAGGTTGGCGGTGCTGGTGATTTGGTTGGACGACATGCTGTCAACAAAGGTGGACAGGGAGGTCGACATATTGGTCGTGGCTTCGAGCTGCGAGAACTGCGCAAGCTGTGCCACAAAGG